>JAFYMJ010000302.1 GCA_017556665.1 Bacteroidales bacterium | reverse complement strand
GGGCGTTGATGAGCCTTATAGAATGTTTACATCAAGAGCTGAGTATAGGATCTTGTTGCGTCAAGATAATGCAGATTCAAGATTGACACAGTTGGGCTACAATGTTGGATTGGCATCAAAAGAGAGATTGGATCTTGTTGAGAAGAAATATGCAGCAGTAAGCCAGATATTGGATTCTTGTTACAATGATTCTGTAGATCCATCTGTGGTGAATCCATATCTTGAGTCTGTTAATTCTTCTCCGCTTTCACAAAAGCGAAAGGTTGCAGATGTTCTTTCAAGACCACAAGTTACAATAGGGGAGTTGTTTAAGAATGTTCCACGTGGAACAACATATGAGGCTATTGCCTCTGATGTTTTGGAGCAAGCTAAGATTTCAATTAGTTTTGATAACTCAAACGGGGAAAATCCTCTTTACCTGGATTTGCCATACAGACCTAAAGATTTTAACGCAGATTTTAATGACAATGCTAAAGCTATCCTTAAAAATGAGATTTTGGAGAGTGTTGAAATTTTGGTCAAGTATAAAGGGTATATAGATAGGGAGCAAAGAATCGCCGATAAAATTTTAAAATTAGAGAATGTTTCAATTCCTGCTAATTTTGATTTTTCTAAGGTTACTTCTCTTTCAATAGAGTGTAGACAAAAACTGGCAAAACATCAGCCATTAACAATTGCTCAAGCGTCTAGAATACCTGGAGTCTCTCCAGCTGATATATCTGTATTGCTTGTTTATTTTGGTAGATAATGTTTTTATAGAAAAACATGAGTAGGGTGTTCCACGTGGAACACCTTTTTTTATTCCATAGGGAAAAGAAAAAGTGAGTCTCTAAGAGAAATGTATGATTCAATATTTTTATTGAGAGTGTTAAGTAGTATGTAGCACTCTTCTTTTAGATCTTGAGTTTTTTGGTGTGATTCTATTTCTCCAATATTGAGCATATACTCTAATATTTCGTCAGACCATGAAAAATGGTATGGGTATTTAGAAATATCTCCTTTTAGGAATTGTATGGCAATTTGAGGTGTGGGTAAATACATTTTTACAACACCTGAGATTTTGAATGGGACTTTTGATAAATGAATGTTGTAGTTGAGTTTTGAATAATACCCAACAAGAGATTGTTCTGCAGGTCTGCAGATAATAAAGTCCTTGTCCTTTTTAGTTGCTTCCATAGCAGCATATTGAAGCAGTTTTTTAGCCAGACCTTTTCCTTCCGCCTCTTTGAGAGTTGCAACTCCGTACAAATAATATCCGTTGTATGTGTTGTGAGGAGTATTGTATTTAATTGGTATCAAGAATAGGGTAGAAGAAATTTTATCCCCTTCCTGATAGATGTAACATTCAGACTGGGGAAACAAATAAGTAAAAACCATATTTAAATAGTCTTTATCAGAAGTAAATCTCTCTTTAAATATGGTTTCTATTTTTGGGATGTCTGTTCTGGATGCTAACCTTATCATTGCACTATTTGGTAAGCTCTTTAATATCGTTTACAAAAGCGTCTATATCTTCCTTTGTTGTGTTGAATGAGCACATCCATCTAACTTCATTTGTGTTTTCATTCCACACATAGAAGTAATGTTTCTTCTGTAGCTCCTCTGTTAACCATTTAGGAATTATAGCAAACACAGCATTACTCTCTACAGGTTGGGATATTTTAACCTCTTTTATATCTTTAATGGAGTTGGCAAGATATTGAGCCATCTGGTTTGAAGCGGTTGCAAGTTTTATGTTAAAACCATCTTTAAGGTACGCTTCAAACTGAGCTGCAATAAATCTGCTTTTAGAGAATAGTTGTGTTGTTTGTTTTCTAATATATTTAATGGAATTAGCTGCATGGGCATTTTTAGTGTTATTGAATATTACAACGGCTTCACCCATAAGAAGACCATTTTTAGTTCCGCCAAACGATAAGGCATCTGCTCCACAATCAACAGTTATCTCTTTTACCGATTTGTTCATATATGCAGCAGCATTGGATATTCTTGAGCCGTCAATATGTAAATAACCACCGTTATTATGCATTAAATCAGCAAGTTCCTTTATTTCATCTGTTGTATAGCAGGTACCAAGCTCGGTTGGTTGTGAAATTGACAGGATTCTTGGTTGAGCATGGTGTTGGTCGCCATATCCATATAGCTCCAGCTTTACATCTTCTGCTTTAACTTTACCAGATACACAGTCTATAGGTATTATTCTGGATTGTGATAGTTTTTCAACAGCACCACATTCGTCAACATTTATGTGTGCTGTCTTTGGAGCCAGGATTGACTCATATGATCTTACGAAAGCTTGCAGGGCAACAACATTTGCACCAGTGCCATTAAATACAAACACTGCGGTACAGTCCCCACCAAGAGACTCCTCAAGAGAGTTAAGGACTCCTAAAGTATAGGTGTCTTCGCCATAAGATTTTTTAAAATTCAGATTTTCTTTTACTATTGCATCCATTATTACCGGGTGAACTCCGGAATGGTTGTCACTTCCAAAACTGTGTTTCATGTTTTTTATATAAAGTATGTATAAATATGATATTTTTTATCTATTTTTGGGATTACAAACACACACTTATAGAGATATACTCAGGGGAGGCAGCAACAGCTGAACTTGAGTATTTTCTTTAGTAAATAATTCTGCTGTTAAGATTAATTCTCTTCTTGTAAGCTGTGTTTCCCTTGTAATAAAGCAAGGCAATTATGCTGTTTTTTTCGCCATAAAGATTGCTAAGTTCAGCGTCTGATTTTTTTACAGGTACAGGCTCACACCATATAAGGGCATATGTCTTTTCACCTCTATCGTATGAGACTATCACAGTAGTGTTGAAAATGTCAAAATAATTTACAATCTTATTCCCTACTTTTTCTTTTTGGGTACTTTGTTCAAATGCTATAGCTATAGGATTGTCTTTATCAATTGTTCCAAACTTAAGTGTTTTAGCTTTTTCTGGATTGTTGTCATACCACCACTGGATTGTTTCCTGAGTTAGAAATCTTTGTTTATCAAATGGTTGTAATTTTTTATTGCCAGATATATCTCTTAACAGATGTTTCATTTGATCTGTTGCGTACATTCCTCCACCTGCAGTGTCATTACATTTACCATAGATTATAAACTCCTCATTGTCAAATGGTAATGCTGTAACGTTAATGTCAGTAACACCGCTATACATTGCACTGAATACAGAGTTGTGGTCTATTGAATATAGATTAAGGATATATTCTGCATTGTTGTTGGCAAGTCTTGTACGTTGGTCAACCTTGTCTGACCTGTTTGTATAGGCATACTCTATATATTGTTCACCATTGATTGTCACTACTTTACACTCTCCTACAAATTCAAGGATATTTAAATTGTCATCAAGAATGTATTTGTTTTCTGTAAGGGTATTGCTAATTTCCCAATTGCTGCCATTTTGGGTGATAACTTCAATTCTATATGAAGATATACCCTTTAATGGGGCTATTACAACTACATTCTCTTTGTTAAAATTCTTTACACTCTTTGTTATGTATTCTGTAGGGATGGATTTGCCGTAGAATCTGGCTGCTATCTCTCTTGCTTCTGCATCAGAAATGCTGC
>JAFYMJ010000301.1 GCA_017556665.1 Bacteroidales bacterium | reverse complement strand
TTCCGCCCCTGTCTATACAAAAAATAACCTTAAGTTTCTGGATTGCCACATCATGTATGATATTGTCATACGCCCTTTGCATGAATGTGGAATATATGTTACAGAAAGGGAGCATTCCATTTGCAGCCATTCCTGCAGAAAATGTAACTGCGTGTTGCTCGGCAATACCCACATCAAAAGATCTGTGAGGAAAAACCTCCATCATTTTGGTCATGGAACAACCACTTGCCATTGCCGGGGTTACAGCCACTATCTTCTCATTCTCTTTTGCCAGTTCAATTATTGTCTCTCCAAAAATATCCTGATACCTATATATATTAGGATTCTTTAAAATTCTCTCACCTGTCTCTACATTAAACTTGCCTGGAGCATGCCATACACTCTGGTTCTCTTCTGCCGGTTTGTATCCTTTTCCCTTAACGGTTCTTATATGCAGAAGTTTTGGTCCTTTAATCTCTTTTATTTTAGATAAAGTTGTAACAAGTTCGTTAAGATTATTGCCATCTATACTGCCAAAATATCTGAAACCTAAAGCCTGAAATATGGAACCGTTTTTAAACAGAGCCTGCTTTGCACTGCGCATGAATTTCTGAATAAAACGTCCAATCTTATAACCTCCAACACAATCCCAAACCTTACTCTTTACCTTATTATAAGTATATGATGTTGAAATCCTCACAAGATAATTGTGCATTGCACCCACATTGTGATCTATGGAAATCTGATTATCATTAAGAATGACAAGAATGTCAGATTTTAAGGCCCCAGCATTATTCAATCCCTCATATGCCAATCCTCCCGACAATGCTCCGTCTCCAATAACGGCAATGGTCTTTATGCTCTCACCTTTGATCTTTGCAGCCTCTGCAATTCCCAATGCAGCTGATATAGAGACAGATGTATGACCTCCTCCAAATGAGTCATACTCACTCTCTGCCATTTTTGGAAACCCGCTTATCCCTTTATACTTTCTGTTGTTTACAAAGGCCTCTTTTCTCCCTGTCAATATCTTATGTGCATATGCCTGATGACCTACATCCCATACCAGCTTATCCTTTGGTGTATCATATATGTAATGTAACGCCACAGCCAACTCAACAGTCCCCAGACTTGCTCCAAGATGGCCCGGATTCTTTGCACAACAATCTATCATATATTCCCTTATTTCTGCACATAACTGCTCAAGCTGAATATATGAAAACGACTTTATATCTTTTGGTATATTTACTTTATCCAATAACTCCACGCCAATAATTTTAAAAGTTACGCAATTTACAACTTATTTAGATTATAGAAAAATTTAATTATTTTTGCCATTCATTTTTATAATTAGTACCTTGCTGATTATTATGCTTATTAAATAGAGATATTATAATAAAACAAATACTTAAAATGACCCAAGTTAAAAAACTTTTGAATGACAGTTTTGCAGCACGCTGGACAGCATTGGTCCTTATTGCACTAATGATGTTCTTTGCGTACATGTTTGTAGATGTCCTATCTCCATTGTCAACCCTTTTGGAAACAAGCAAAGGTTGGTCTGCAGAAACTTACGGAACTTTTTGCAGTTCTGAGTATTTCTTGAATGTGTTCGCATTCTTCCTAATTTTTGCCGGTATCATTCTAGATAAAATGGGAATCCGTTTTACAGGTGTTTTATCGGGAGCTGTAATGGTATTAGGAGCAGCAATCAAATTGTATGCAATTAGTGATATGTTTACTCCCGACAGTGGGTTGTACAGATTCCTTGACTCATTCTGGACAAGTTTCCCTGCAACAGCCAAGTTAGCTTCTGTTGGATTCATGATTTTTGGTTGCGGAGTTGAGATGGCTGGTGTAACAGTATCAAAAGCTATTGCCAAATGGTTTAAAGGCAAAGAGATGGCATTGGCTATGGGTTTGGAAATGGCTATTGCCCGTTTGGGTGTATTTGCCGTATTCCGTCTGTCTCCATACCTTTCTACATGGGCAAATGAGACTATGCCAACAGTTGTAACTCCTGTATTGTTCTGTACAATTCTTCTTGTGATTGGTTTGATTACATACACCGTATTTACATTTATGGATGTAAAATTGGACAAACAGCTTGGTGAGAGTGCTACAGAAGAGGCAGAGGAGCAATTCAAGATTAGTGATATTGGTATTCTTTTCACCAGCAAGACTTTCTTGATTGTAGCCGGTTTGTGTGTACTATATTACTCGGCAATTTTCCCATTCCAGAAATTTGCAACAGGAATGTTGGAGACAAATCTTCAAATGCCTACATCAGAGGCATCTGGATTATTCTCTTGGTTCCCTATTGGTGCAATGTTCCTTACTCCATTTCTTGGTGCATTCCTTGACAAGAAAGGTAAAGGTGCCACTATGCTTATAGCAGGATCAATCCTAATGATTACCTGTCACCTTATATTTGCATTGGTGCCACTTACAAAACCAATTGCATACATAGCCATTATCCTTTTAGGCATCTCATTCTCATTGGTTCCTGCAGCTTTATGGCCATCTGTTCCAAAATTGGTTGAGGAGAGATATCTTGGTTCGGCATATTCTGTTATCTTCTGGATCCAAAACATTGGTCTAATGGCATTCCCTATTATAATTGGATGGAGTTTGGACAAAACTGGCGGATATACAGTTCCTATGCTTATTTTCTCTTCTTTAGGTCTCCTTGCATTTGTATTGGGCCTATGGTTAAAGATAGAGGACAAGAAAAAAGGTTATGGCCTTGAGCTTCCTAATATTAAATAGCAAAATCAATATTTTAATAATACTATAAATAAACACTAAAAAACTTATGGCAAACGTAGTTAAATCTTTAAAAGAGAGTAAAAGCGCTTGTTGGCTTGCATGGGCGTGCCTTGTAGTACCGATGTTTGCGTCGTACTTCTTTGACGACATGTTCTCTACAATTTCACACATTTTCCAAGATCCAGAGAAACTTGCTTTAGGATGGAATGCAATGGATTATGGCTTCTACGCAGGTGGATATTCATTCTTATGCGTATGGGGTGGTCTAATTGTATGTGGTATATTGCTTGACAAATGGGGTGTACGTATTACAGGTTCTATCTTTGTAGGCCTTATGACACTTGGTGCAGCCCTTGTATACGTAACAATCTCTACTCCTGCAATTGTAGCATCTGGTCACTCACTAACAATTGCTTATGTAGGATGTATGTTATTTGGTTTGGGTAGTGAGATTGCCGGTGTTGCAGTAACACGCTCAATCGCAAAATGGTTTAAAGGCAAATCAATGGCATTGGCAATGGGTCTTCAACTTGCCATTGCACGTTTAGGTACAGCTGCTGCATTGTTGTTGTCTCCAGTATTGGTTGCCCAATCAGAGGCTGGTTACCCATTGAATATTACAAACAGACCTGCATTGGTTGGTCTTTGCCTTCTACTTGTTGGTTCAATTGTATGGGCTGTATTCGTGGCAATGGATGCTAAATTTGACAAACAAACAGGTACAACTGATAAAGTTGAGACTGCAGAGGAGGATAAATTCAAATTCTCTGATATCTTTAGAGTATTGGCAAACAGACACTTTATCCTTATCTCTCTATTGTGCGTATTCTTCTATTGCTGTATCATTTCATTCAAGAAATTTGCAACTGCTATCCTAATCCCAAGATTTGGTGCAGAGAATGCAGCAGCATTTGAGCAAACAGCAGCACAAATGGTTTCAATGATTCCTTTCTTTACAGTAGTATTTACCCCTCTATTCGGTATTTTGGTAGATAAACTAGGTAAAGCTACAACTTGGATGGTTACAGGTTCTGTTTTGGTATTTGCTGCCCATATCATCATTGCTTTCGCACCAGGTGAGCCTATCTACGGATACATAGGAATTGCTATCCTTGGCGTTGGTTATTCACTTGTACCAGCTGCTATGTGGCCTTCAGTTCCAAAAATTATCCCAGAAAAGAACCTTGGTACAGCATACTCTCTAATCTACTGGATTCAAAATATGGGTATGTTGGCAGTTCCAATTGGAGTTGGTTACATTCTTAAGAACTTTACAGGTGTTGAGGCTTCTGTTTATGCAGAGTACATTTTCATTGGTTTAGGTATTGTAGCAATTACAGTTTCATTGTTGTTGTTTGTTTCATCCAAGAAAAACCCTCAACTTAAACTTGATGTTCCTAACATTAAGAAATAGTTTATAAATCACATAATAATGAGGAGTTTCTATAAAAAGGGACTCCTCTTTTTTTATTTTTTATTACATTTGTGACCTATATAACTAAAGACTTATGGCAATAATTAGAGAACTGAGAGGATTTACCCCAAAAATTGGTAAAGATTGCTTTCTTGCAGAGAATGCTGCAATTATAGGAGATGTTACAATAGGTGATGATTGCAGCATATGGTACGGAACTGTACTTAGAGGTGATGTAAATACCATTAAAATTGGAGACAGGGTAAACATTCAAGATGGAGCAGTTGTTCACACACTGTACCAAAGATCTGTCAGTGAAATAGGTAACGATGTGTCTGTTGGACACAATGCAATTATTCATGGTGCAAAAATTGGAAACAATGTGCTGATTGGAATGGGTGCAATAATTATGGATAATGCCGTTGTTCCCGACAACACTATAGTAGCAGCTGGTGCAGTAGTTCTTAGCAACTCTGTTCTGGAGCCTGGCATATATGCAGGAATCCCTGCAAAAAAGGTAAAGGATGCATCTGAAGCTATTGGAAAGGCAGCACATGACAATGCACAAGGCTATCTTATGTATAAAGAATGGTATAAATAACTTAATAAATAAAAAATATGAAAAAATTGTTACTAATTGGTGTTGCAGCTCTAATGGTGGCTTGCAGCACAAAACCAGAGGGTTACAAAGTAACCGTTAATGTTGATGAGAATCTTCCAAACGACACTCTAGTGTTTGGTAAAACAATGAAAGATGCAGTAGCAACTGCTATTGTAGAGAATGGTAAAGTAGTTTTTGAAGGTGTAGTTGAGACCCCAGAGTACTACAATGTATTCATTAAAGGCAGCAGAAGACCTATTGTAAACCTATTCCTAGAGAATGCAGAGTTCCAAGTAAACTACAACTCTCAGAAACCAGAAGAGACTTCTGTTAAAGGTGGTGGAATGACTCAAGAGTTTTTGAATAAAGTTGCTGAAAAATCTAAAGCTCTAACTGAGGAGTATAAACTTGACTCTTTAATGAAAGCATATATGAAAGCAACAGAAGAGGAGAAAGAGAAAATTAAAGAGATTTACAACAAAGCAACAGAGCAAATCTCTAAAATGGAGGATGAGTTCATTGCAGCTAACCCTATTTCTCATTACTCACTACAAAAATTATTTCAAGAGGTAGCAGATATGGATATTGCAGAGGCTGAGGCTAAAATAGCTGAATTTGAGGCTAATGTTGAGTTCAAAGCTAATGCTGTTCTTCAAAAATGCAAAGATATTGTAGCTAAATTAAAACCAGTACAAGTAGGTCAGCCTGCTATTGACTTTACTCAAAACAATGAGAAAGGTGAGCCTGTAAAATTCTCTGACATCTACAGCAAAAACAAAGTTACAATGTTGGATTGCTGGGCTAGCTGGTGCAACCCTTGCAGAAAGTTCAATCCTACTCTTGTAGAGATCTACAAAAAATATCATAACAAAGGATTTGAGATTCTAGGTGTATCATTTGATGAAGATGGTGAGGCTTGGAAAAAAGGTATTAAAGATGATGGTCTAACTTGGCCTCAAGTTTCTGATCTTGGTGGTTGGAATAACGCTGTAGGCGGTTTGTACTACATCAGATTTATCCCTCAAAACGTATTCGTAGACCAAAACGGTACTATTATTGCCAGAAGATTGGATACTAAAGAGAAAATTGAGGAGCTATTGGAGAAACACTTGAACTAATAATAATAGCATAAATGCAAAGAGGCTGACACCATCAAAAAGTGTCAGCCTCTTTGCATTTATATCTCCTAACCTCCAATCCACAGACAGGATCTGAAAAATATCCAGCCTGTTCCTATACAGTTGTGAATCTTTTCTAATATTGAAGTAATATTCCTACAAGAATTTGTCAAAGAAATTCTCCCTTACCTTAAACCACTCTTTAATTGGAAGAGAGTGGCCATTCTTAGGATAAATGTAATACTCTTTTGGAGATGTAATAAGATTATAACCAGAGAAATTTGTATGAGGAGGACAAACAATATCCTGTAATCCTACACCCATTACAATAGGACACTTAATCTTGCCGGCAAAATTCTTTATATCAAAATAAGACATTGTCTCCAGGATTTTGGATAACTCTACATCCTGCTTTTTAGCTTCGCCCCTTAAAGCTGCACCTATCCATTTGCCAAGTTTTTCATAATCTACAAAATCACTCATAAAAGGAACATGAGGGGCACCCGCAGCAATTCT
>JAFYMJ010000300.1 GCA_017556665.1 Bacteroidales bacterium | reverse complement strand
CCCTCAAGCTCCTTGAAGCCAAACGGGAAGTTGAACTCGATATCGGTAGCGGCATTTGCATAGTGCGCAAGTTTGTCATGATCATGGTAACGGTAGTTCTCCTCGCCCATACCAAGAGCCTTATGCCATTTCAAACGGGTCTCTTTCCATTTTGCAAACCACTCAAGCTCAGAACCAGGCTGTACGAAGAACTGCATCTCCATCTGCTCGAACTCCCTCATACGGAAGATGAACTGACGTGCAACAATCTCATTTCTGAATGCCTTTCCAATCTGTGCAATACCAAAAGGAAGTTTCATACGGCCGGTTTTCTGCACGTTAAGGTAGTTCACGAAAATACCCTGTGCAGTCTCAGGTCTAAGGTAGATTGTACCGCTCTCACCAGAAACGCTGCCCAACTGGGTGCTGAACATAAGGTTGAACTGTCTTACATCTGTCCAGTTCTTTGTACCTGAAATAGGGCACACAATCTCACAATCAAGGATAAGCTGTTTAAGAGCATCAAGATCATTGTTATTCAAAGCCTCAACCATTCTCTCTCTGCAAGCCTCAATCTTCTTCACATTTCTCTGGACGTTAGGGTTTGTAGCCCTGAACTGCTCCTCATCAAATGCATCACCAAATTTTTTGCGGCCTTTCTCAACGTCCTTGTTGATCTTCTCCTCAATCTTTGCGATATAATCCTCCAAAAGGACATCAGCTCTATATCTTTTCTTAGAATCCTTGTTATCGATAAGCGGATCATTGAACGCGCCAACGTGGCCAGAAGCCTCCCAAATTCTTGGGTGCATAAAAATTGCAGAGTCTATACCAACAATATTCTCATTCAATCTTACCATTGCCTCCCACCAGTATCTCTTGATATTGTTTTTAAGCTCGCTTCCCAACTGGCCATAATCATACACGGCACCCAAGCCATCGTATATTTCACTAGAAGGGAAAATGTAGCCATACTCTTTTGTATGGGCAATCAAATTTTTAAATAGATCTTCTTGTGTCATAATTTTTATTTTTTTAGTACTCTATATAAATCTCTTGCAAAAGGTCTTGTTTTAAGCTGTGGATGAGGAATTGTAAGATCTGGAGTATCAACCACCACAGCATCCCATTTCTCACCATTAAGCTTTTCTACATTTAAGATATCTATATCTATACATCTGGACTGGTAGATTCTCTCCCCCTTCTCATTGTACTGTGCACCAGTGCGTACTCTGCCAAGCTCTGTTTCTATCTCCTGACAAATTTCAAGCACCTGCTGCGGCTCATACTCTGTAAGGCAGCAAAAGGTCTGGTTAAGGAATTTATCGGGACAAGAAAAGCCAACAGGCTCAGTCTCTATCACTTCTGAGGTATTTACAGCCTCTGCCAAAGAGGCTACCTCCAGGTAATCCGGCATTAGCCTGTCCATAAGTTCCATTACAGCATCTGAGAGGTATTGCTCTCTGTCTCCCAAATTGCTCCCCAATAAAATATAGACTCTATACATATCTTATAATAAACCTAATTCCAACATTGCGGCCTCGCTCATTCTGCTTTTGTCCCACTCAGGCTCAAAAACAAGCTCGAGAGCTGCATCTGTAACTCCAGGAACATCCTTTACAGCCTCTACAACATCCTCTACCAACTGGTCTGCCATTGGGCAATTGGGAGCTGTAAGGGTCATTGTTACAAATACCTTATGGTCATCATCTATTTTAAGGTCATAAATAAGGCCCAAATCATAAATGTTTACCGAAATCTCTGGGTCATAAACTTGTCTTAAAGCTCTAACCACATCTCTTAAAACACTCTCTTTGTTCATGCTATTGTGCGTTATACGCCATTGCGTAAATTTTTATTTGTTTAATCATAGAAACCAGACCGTTTGCTCTGGTTGGAGAAAGATTCTCCTGAAGACCTATTGCACCAATGAATGAAAGCTCATTGGCCAAAATGTCTGCCGGAGTCTGACCGTTGTACACTCTAATCAGCAGCGAGATAATTCCTTTTGTTATAATGGCATCGCTGTCTGCAGCAAAATAAAGTTTTCCATCCTCTACCCTGCAGCTAAGCCACACTCTGCTTTGGCACCCTTTAATAAGGTTCTCCTCCACTTTCTGATTCTCCTGAATTGTTGGAACACTCTTGCCCAACTCTATTATATACTCATATTTGTCCATCCAGTCATCAAAGATGGCAAACTCCTCTATAATCTGGTTTTCAATCTCTTTTATAGTCATATCCTTACTGGTTTCTATCTTAGCATATTTACTGCCCTGTTAAGGCATTTTATAAAATATTCCGCCTCCTGCAATGTATTGTACGGCAAAAACGAGGCTCTAACCATACTTGTTACCCCAAATCTGGTCATAAGAGGTTCACAACACATAAATCCTGTACGCACAGCCACACCCATTTTATCAAGCAACTGGGCAAGGTCAGACGGGAAACACCCTTCTATGTTAAATGAGAACAAAGGAATCTTATTCTCTGCTGTACCATACAGTGTACACCCCTCTATTTGGGCAAGAGCATTTGTCATATACTCTATAATTTTCTCTTCCTCCTCTTTTACAGCCTTACCAATTTCCCCCTCCTTAAGCCATTTTGCAAACTCCAAAGCAGGTTTTAATGTAGCCTGACCAATAAAATGAGGTGTTCCAGCCTCAAATTTCAAAGGAAGCTCTGCATATGTGGTCTTTGCAAAAGATACAGTATCAACCATATCTCCACCACCCATATAAGGTGGCATAGCCTCCAACAGTTCCCTTCTTCCGTATAAAATACCGGTTCCGGTAGCAGCATATATTTTGTGTCCAGAGAAGACATAGAAATCACAATCCATCTCCTGAACATCCACATCTGCATGAACTATACCCTGTGCTCCATCTACAAGAACAGGGATGTTTAACTTATGAGCCTGTTGAATAATCTCTTTAACTGGGTTAATTATTCCCAATACATTGGAAATATGCTCAACAGCTACAATCTTTACCCTACTGTCCAACAAATTTCTGTACTCATCCAAATCAAGCTCACCATTATCCTTTACAGGGATAACTTTAAGCTCAGCCCCTGCAATCTCACAAGCCAGCTGCCATGGGACAATATTAGAGTGATGTGAGTCTCCCGATACAATTACTGCATCCCCCTCTTTAAGGAATTTTCTGCAATAACTGCTCGCAACAAGGTTTATGGAAGCTGTTGTTCCCGATGTAAATATTACACACTCTTTCCCGGGTGCATTAATGAACTCTCTCACACATTCCCTTGCCCCCTCATAAAGCATAGTAGTGTCATCACTCAACTTATGCATGGCTCTATGAACATTTGCATTGGTTCCTCCATACATTTCATTAAGCAAATCAAGCACAACTTTAGGCTTCTGAGAAGTTGCTGCATTATCCAGGTAAACCAGATCTTTGCCATAAACTTTTTGTCCTAAAGCAGGAAAATTCTCTCTTATCTTTTCCATTAAACCCATAATAACCCAATTAACAACGCAAAAATATAAACTTAAAACATAAAATTGATAAATTTGTAAACCTAAAAGGTAAAAATCTGAAAATTTATAACATTATGTACGATTATATAAAAGGAGAACTGGTAGAAACCAACCCAACCGAAGCTGTTATTGAGAATAACGGCATTGGCTACAAACTGCAGATATCACTACAGACTTTTGCAGACATACAGACATTAAAAGAGACAAAGCTCTATATATATCATCATGTAAGAGAAGATGTTGAGTTATTCTATGGATTCTCATCAAAAGAAGAGAGAAGCGTCTTTACAATGCTTATTGAAGTAAACGGCATTGGTCCAAACACTGCCAGAATGATGCTCTCTTCACTAAACAGCCAAGAAATAAAGACAGCAATTCTGAGTGGAGATGTAAACAAGATAAAATCAATTAAAGGAATTGGCATTAAAACAGCCCAAAGAGTTATAATTGACCTTAAAGACAAGATTGGAAAAGCAGAAAGTTCAGACACCCCTGCAGAACTCTTTGTGCAGACCACAACCTCTCCTGTGGCATCAGAAGCCCTGTCTGCCCTTGTATTGCTTGGATTCAATAAAGCCTCAGCCGACAAGGTTGTAAAAGCCATTCTTAAAGAAGAGCCAAACTGCTCCCTTGAAAACCTTATTAAATTATCACTAAAAAGGTTGTAAGGAGAAGAAGCTCCATACAAACCAATTTATTTTATATCAAAATATAGGCAGATTCTAAATTATTTTAATACTTTTGTAAAAAACATTTAAAAATAAGAAAACTATGAATTTTCCATCAAATTTAAAGTACTCTAGCGACCACGAGTGGGTAAGAGTAGAGGGTAATATTGCAACTATTGGTATTACAGATTTTGCTCAAAGTGAGCTAGGTGATATTGTTTTTGTTGACATTACCACTTTAGACGAGGATCTTGCTGCTGGTGAGGTTTTTGGTTCTATTGAGGCTGTTAAAACTGTAGCTGACGGTCTTATGCCAGTTTCAGGTAAAGTTATTGAGGTTAACGAGAACCTGGAGGGTGCTCCTGAGTCTGTTAACTCAGATCCTTACGGAGAGGGTTGGATGATTAAAGTAGAGATGAGCAATCCTGCAGAACTTGATAGTCTAATGGACGCTGCTGCATACGAGGCAAGCTGCAAATAATCAGAATCTAAAGATTATCATCATAAAGGCGACCTTTTAGGTCGCTTTTTTGTTTTGCTACACAGCTTCATCCCCATCCTAAAATAGGTGGTGAAGGTGGTATAATGTTTGCAAAGGGATTGTACTGATTAAAATAATGACTACCTTGCAAATAAATTAAAAAGACTTATATGAAAATTAAGGGATTGTTTCTAGTTGCAACACTATTGTTAGTTTCACTTTCATTCACAAACGCCCAAACAAAGGGCGAAACAAAACTTTACAAAACCACTTTAGCCAAGGGCGATTTAAAAAGTTTAAATAAGTTTCTGGCCAAATACCCTACTTCTGTATATGCTTCAGAAATTACAAAACTAAAAGATTCCATCACATTCTTTAACCTGAACAGTAACGATGTTGTGGCATATATGGAGTTCTG
>JAFYMJ010000033.1 GCA_017556665.1 Bacteroidales bacterium | reverse complement strand
ATTATCATACATAAAGTGGTTTATATTGCCCATGCTATCAACATAACGAGAGTAACCAACTGCTTTAAGTGCTTGGTCCAATATTTCAACTTCTCCTGCTTTTCCCGTTGAACACCTCATCTCAAGGAGTTGAGTGTATATGTTGTGTTGTCCTTTTAAATATTCTTTCAGTTGGGAGTGAGTCTTAAATTCCATCTTATAATTGTAGTTGGTTATATGTACCCTTTTGGATACTCCATTCCTAAACCTACCAAATATCTGGATAGCTTCTGTCTTTGGATCAACCAATGTATACGGATATATGAATACCTCTGAAAGGATAATTACAATGGGCTGCTCCTCCATAATAATGTCAACGGCAGAATAATATCTGCTTGTAAAGAAGTTATACCTATTCATCTTTGCATTGCCCGTTGAATTATACGCTATCTCAGAATATACCCTGTTGTAGCCTTTATCCTTCAACTCTTTTACACTATCCTTGCTACAGTAAATGTTTGACTGTTCTATAATGTTCAGTTCACGTATTACATTGTCTATTCCGGCTATTGTATTGAAAAATATGCATATAGGTTTCTCTTTTTTCATTTTCCTCATAACACAGCATAACAGCAATATGGGATTGTTTGTCTGCCACAGATTCAGTTTACTCTTGTAATTGAAATCAGGCTGCACTTTTACATGGGTAAAGTTCTGCTGTTCAAAGTTTGGATCAGTTGGCATTATTGGGGTAGCTGATACCATTGCCTTGTTCTGGAAACTGAAAAAGTCCTTTATTGGTAATGATATGGTTTTCCTGTAGTCAATATCCTGTACAATCTTTTCACACTCATCAAACAACAAAAAGTGGTCCTGTCTTGGATTGATTTGCAGTTTCCTGAATGCTCTTTTCACTTTACAAAAGCCTTCCGGAGTGGTCATTATTTTCTTATACCCTGTTTGACCTTGAATGTACTCAGCGATATCATCATCCGATACTCCCTCATATACTCCACATATATAGGGGTATCTGTTCATTTTCCCTGTTATCACTGGGATATTTGGCTCTATTATAATGGAATCCCTTTGAGCCTGCAATTCCAATGTTGTTGCTCCAATACCACAGAGTGTTTTCTCTATTATTGTATTGGTGCATATCTCCGGCAAAAGATCTTTAAGATATTGACCTTTACCTATTGTAAGTATCTCTTTTTTCATAGGGATATCTTTACTGTTAAAAGCAAGGGAAAGAGATTGAACTCTATCCCTTTACTTTTGCTTTACTCTACGAGTGATAAAACATCATCAACTTTTGTAGAAGGGTAATATATCCTACCCCTCATTAAAGTGTACTTGTTATGGAGATAGTTTACGCCATCCCTCATTGTAAGTAGCTCTTCAGTTTTCAGAGCGCCTGATTTATGGAAACCCATATTGTTTGTCAACCATTCCTGAACATCCTCTACTTGCTCAGGTTCAAAATTGGCAACCTCTGGCAGACTGTCAATTTCAGTCCCTACCATATAAGCACGTAGATAACTCTTGATTTCCTCATTGACAGCGAGTTTAAAGTCCAACTCTTTGTTCCCAAATCTAACGCCTATCCAATAATAAGCATTCTGGGCTACGTCTACTCTAGGGGTAATAATTACTCTTGTAGGATTTTTACCGATTGCTCTTTTTAAGAGATTGAAGAGCTCCTCGTTACTGTTCGCCTTTACTATTGTCTGGTGAAGCACAGGTGCAGTATTCTCTGCGAATTTAATATTT
>JAFYMJ010000299.1 GCA_017556665.1 Bacteroidales bacterium | reverse complement strand
GCCAAAAGTTCATTCACTATCTTATTCCCCGACAACCCCATAGCTATTCCACTCAATACACCAAGAGCAAGGAACAGGGCAGAAATCTCCCCAACATACCATCCGAACCCAAGGACACCTATAATAAGATAAACTATAGTAAAGCCCAAAAGGGACAAAATATAGAAATGGACCGATTTTCTCAAACACAACACACTTGCCACGCAGAACAGCACTGCTACACCAGGCAACAAATATGGAGTGTGATATTTTGAAGCTCCAATAGAGAGATAGGTTTCATTTGCGTATGCCATAGCAAAAGCTACAATAACAGCAGCCGCAATTGCAAAAGAGATCCACGACGATTTGTTTCTGTAATAATCTATAGAGCCCCCCTGCTCCTGAATATGATCTCTCCAATGTGCATCTGCACTGAACATTATTGACTTTTGCGGATTTTTCTTTACTCTGTTTGCATAGAACAACACAAAAGCTATTGCTATAACATTAAGCACAATCCAGCAAAAGAATCTGTACTCTATACCGGAGAACATTGGCAGACCTGCAATATCCTGTGCTATACCAATGGTAAATGGATTCAGGATTGCTCCGGCAAATCCAACATGGGCTGCAACATACACCATACATACACCCACAATTGAATCATACCCCATAGAGATTGCAAGTGGAACCAATATTATAGTAAATGCAATTGTCTCCTCGCTCATTCCAAAAATGGCACCAAAGACACTGAACATTAACATTATAAGCACCACTATTATATTACTTACCCCAACACTGGCAAGCAGCTTGTTCTTCTCCAGTTTTGTTACAGCACCCAAAAAAGAAAAGATGCCTGCATCTATTGCCTTACTCTTGTTTACCACCCAAAAGGCAGCTCCAATAACCAGAATAAAGCATATGATTCCCGCCTGCTTTGTAAAACCATTGTAGAATGCCTCCATTACACTCCACCATTGCCCTTGTGACTCCACCTCTCTGAATTCCACTGTGGTTACACCAGCCTGATCTGTTGTCTTTACATACTCTCCTCCACCCACAAACCAAGTGGCCAGAGCACTTATTAGAATTATTGCAAAAATTATCACATACGTGTTGGGAAACTCCCTTTTCTTCTTTTCTGCCATTGCCTGAAAATTTTTATCTCTTAATGTTATATTGGCCGCAAAGATAGAAAAAAAGCCCTAACACCAACTTTATCCGATGTCTCAACTAAGATAATGTTAGGGCACGAGAATTATTGACAGGTTAACAGGTTATCCAGTTCTTTTTAATGTTATGGTAAGGACACAATACGCCAATATGTTTGGATTGTCGGCAGACCTTACACAAATTGTTGCATCCCCATTTCCCAGAAATGTTATTATTCCATACTCATCTACAGATGCAAGATCTGGTCTGTCGCTCTCCCATATAAGCCGCTTGTCGGGAGCCGACTCCGGATATGCAGTAGCCTTGCAGCGGTACGTCCCATAATATGGTCCCTTATACTGTATGGCAACAGGGTCTATGTATATGCTTACAACCCTATCCTCAAGACTACTGTTGTCTACACTTACACTGTTTTCATCAACCGATGCCTTTCCTATAAACTGCACCTTTACCTTCTGGGTAGTGTTCCTGTATATGTTGGCATTGCTGTTAGATTCACCCAGATAGAATTTATACTTTATCTCACCCCTCTTCTCCCTTGTTACAATATCGCATACCACCTCTATATAAGTAGCCACATTCCGCCTCTCTCCCAACAATATTCCCTTCTGCTTATTTGTTGTAGCACCACTTACAGCACCCTGAAGATTCTCCAAAGTATAAAAAGAGACTCCCGTAGTGGACAAGCCACTCAATAACTGCTCGCTATCCCGCATCTCCCCATTTATTACAGAACCAGCAACATTATTACCGAACAGCAAAATATCCCCAGGCACGTTTTTAAGACTTACACTCTTTACCTCAAGCTCCACACCACTGTCAAGTCCAGAAAAGTCGCACACCAACGATACTTTTGAAACTATCCTCCTTACAGGAGTCTCTACAGTTACACCATCATACAATTTAATGGATTCCGTTACACCACTATATATTATTCCGCCACCACCGGCTGCAATATCATTTATACTGCTTAATGCATATTTCATATCCTTTATCTGCTGCTCACTATTCACAACAATTGGAGCACCCCAATTAAGGATAATATAAACTTTATATAATCTGCTGGGCTGAACCAGAACATTCCTGCTGCAATCAAGACTTGAGGCATTGTTTACATTATTGATATACCCACAATCAACAACGCCACCCGCCTCATTAACAATAAACAGATTCACATCATTTATAACCGATTCATCCAAAGCAACAACAGATTTGGTACTGCCACCTGCAACAGAATCCACACAATGTACAAATCTAAAGTTTACCCTAACACTATCCGCAGCACCAACATCAATGCCATCCACACCATCAACATGCAATTTGGCACAGGAACAGACACTCACCGCAACAGCCATCAAAACCAAACAAATTTTTCTCATAACCCTACATTTTTTAAAACACAACTTTTGGAGCTGCCATCCTCAAACCTCTCTAAAACACAACTACCATTCAGACGGCAGCCCCAAAAGCATCTCCCCCTCTTTCCGAGTGCAAGATTAAAGCAAAATCCACCCCTAACTCACCAAAAACAGCAAAAAAATCCTGGTCCCAAAAACATTTTTCCAATCTTAAGAATTTTACCTCCATACCTAACAGCCGCCACAACTCCCGAAAAGGGAGGGCACCAGCTCCGCTGGGAGGACCGCCCGAGGAGTATCTGAGGATTCACAAACACCCCAGCAAAATACCCTGCGCCACAGACAGAAACAGACCTTGTCTGTGAATAGCAGATTGCGTATATATAAAAAAAGGCAACCCGTTGGGCTGCCTCATATATCTGATTCACTGCAAACTACAATGCAATAATCATTAACACCTGAGCTGTTAACACGCGCAAGAACATTGTAAGCGGATAAACTGTAGCATATGCAACCGCTTGCTTGTTGTTAGGAGAAACAGAGTTAGAATAAGCAAGAGCAGGCGGATCAGTTGTACTTCCTGCCATTAAACCCATATGGTTAAATTAATTCAACTTGCAAACCAATCTTCCATCAGTTGCAGTAATAAAAAGAGGAACCATAGTGATGATAACACCATATAGAACCCACATATAACCACCATTAGCAATAGTCTCAACAAAACCCTCACCAGCACCAAGACCAACAGCAGCAAGGAACAAAGAGATACCAACCTCCCTTAGCATCATATTGGCACTTTGAGTAGTATAAGTTACAACTTTAAACTTGTAACCAAATTTACTTACAAGAATTGCAATTACAAGCGGACCACCAGCCAAACCAAGTTTTACAGCCTGAGGCATTCCAGGGAAAGTGAAAGGAATAGAACCAAAGAACACACCAATTGCAATACCCAAAAAAATACCAATAAGGTTTGGATGTCTTAAATCTACAGTTGAGTTACCAACAGCTTTAGCAAAACTTTGAACCTCTTTCTCTCCACCAACTACTACAATGTTATCACCAACTTGCAACTCAAGATCTGCAGAAGCAACCAAGTCAATACCCGCACGGATAATTCTGGTAACATTCACACCAAATACAGATCTTACTTTAAGCTGACCAAGAGTTTTGCCATTGATGTGGTTTTTGGTAATGATAAGAGTTTTTGTAATAAACTGGTCATCCATCTCGTTCCACTCCTGAACAGAAATAGGAATCTCCTCTCCAAAGAATGTAACTACAGATGCTTTGTAAGCCTCATCTGATATAATATGCAATTGATCTTCTTTAGACAATTTTGTTGTTCCGTTAGGCATCTCTATTTTGCCATCTTTTCTGCGGATACGGCTAATCACAAAGTCTTTCTCCAGAATGTTGCGTAACTCAATAACAGTTTTGCCTACAAGGGCATCGTTGTGCAATGCAACAGAGTATTTTGCTGTACTCTTGCCACCTTGGTTATCTGCCTCAGCAGCTTTCTTGTTCTCATTGTCAAGCTTGATGCCAAAGATGAATCTTACAAGTACTATAGACATAATGATACCTACAACACCAAGAGGATATGCCACCGCATAACCTAATGCAATTGTTGGGTCAGTTGCACCCATATTGGCATCGGCAAATGTCTGTTGTGCCGCACCCAAACCAGGAGTATTGGTTACTGCACCATAAAGGACACCAATCATTGTTACAAGACTTGTACCTGTTACAAGATGGATAACATAAGTTACTATACAACCCAAGAAAACAATCATGGCTGCAAGACCGTTAAGTGTTACACCACCTTTCTTGAACGAAGCAAAGAATCCGGGACCCACCTGCATACCCACAGAGTATACAAACAGAATCAAACCAAACTCCTTTACAAAGTGAGCAATTTCATGGTCTATTGTCATTCCAAAATGACTGAATGCAATACCCACAAACAAAATCCAGGTAATACCAAATGAAATTCCGCCAATCTTTATTTTACCAAGCAGAATACCAAAGGCTACCACTAAGGCCAAAATCATTAGCGAATGTGCCAATGTATTGCCAAAAAATAGGGTTTCAATCCAATTCATATTCTAAAAATATCTTCTGTAAATTCTTGTTGTTAAAAACGGCCGCAAAAGTAGCAATTTTATCTAATTAAACCACTTCTGTATGCAACTAATAATTGCTTAAGGTCATTAATTTGCAATTGCAGCTCCTCTCCTATATCTGTATCCCTCACCAGTTTTCGTTTGTCAAGGAATTCAACAACCTTAGTCTCTGAAATAATGTCCTTTCCTTCCTCAACCGCCTTTTGTCTGCTCTCAAACGGCTCATGCTGCACAAGTTTAAGACCATACGAGTTGTAAATTAAGGTATATCCTGCAATTCCTGTCTCTGCCTGATATGGTTTTGAGAAGCCACCGTCAATTACAAGCAACTTGCCCTCTGCCTTAATTGGCGATTCTCCTTTGCTCTGTTTCACAGGAATATGTCCGTTAATTATATGTCTTGGCTCACCCTTAACATTAAACTCGTCAAGAATCATCTCACATATCTCTTTCTTGTCTTTAAGGACATTGTACCAGCCCTTAACCTCTTTCTGAGCCTCTTTGTCGGTGAGATAATACCTCTCAAATGTAGCCATTTTGTCCTTATCGAACTGAGGAGATACCGGGCCGCACCACAAGTACCAGATAAAGTCTTGGGCAAAGTGCTTCGCCGACAACTTCTCATCCTCAAAGTATGCCTGACGCACCAATTGGTCCACCTTATCGAACAAAGCCTTTCCGGCATAGTCTTTTCCTTGAATTCTAAGTTTCTTGAAAGTTCCGTCCTCGTTTAGTGGAACAGATCCGTGGTAAAGAAGATTTGAGTTGCGTACAAGATATGCTGCTCCGTGAGAGTACAACAACTGCATATGGCCTGCAAGACGCTTACTGCTTACAAAGCTATGGGTCAATTTGTCTATAACCTCTTTCTCTTCTGGAGTTAGGGCGTAAGGATTGTCTGGATTTATTGTCTGGAAGTCATCATCCTTAAGAACCAGTTCCCTTCCGTCCAATGTAATTGTACCTTTACTGTAATTTATCTTCTCCAAAAGTTTGCGCTCTTTCATATCAAACTCTGGTCTTCTGTCAATTATCTGACCCTCAAGCTTAAACTGAATTATTGTGATGGCTTTGTGCATTTGTGCAATAAGCCTTACCTGTCTTTGGTTCAAATGCTCGCCGTATGTTGTTTTAGGTCTGAATATTGTGCAGTTGTCATCTCCGTATGCCTCCATTGCAAATGTTACAAGCGGCATTAGATTTATTCCGTACCCCTCTTCCAATGTTTTAAGGTTGGCATATCTCAAACAGATTCTAAGCACATTTGCCACACAAGCCTGGCTTCCTGCTGCTGCACCCATCCATGCAAGGTCATGGTTACCCCACTGGATGTCCCAACTGTGGTATGTACTTAGCGTATCAAGAATAATATGTGCCCCCGGACCTCTGTCATAAATGTCACCCACAATATGAAGCGAGTCTATTGTAAGTCTCTTTATAAGGTTACAAAGTGCTATAATAAAGCGGTCTGCAACACCTGTAGAGGTAATTGTCTCTATAATTGCAACTATATAGTCATGCTTGTTTGCCTCTGCATTCTTTGCCTCGTGCAAAAGCTCCTGAATAATGTATTCGTACTCCTTAGGAAGAGATTTTCTAACCTTGCTTCTTGTATATTTTGTAGATACATATGAACATATCTGGACAAGTCTCATAAGGGTTACCTTAAACCACTCGTTTATATGCTTGCCCTGCTGTTGTCTGATTATTTTAAGTTTGTCTACAGGATAATATATCAGGGTACACAAATCCTGTTTCTCGCTTTGCATAAGGTTGTGTCCAAAAACCTCCTCTACTTTTCTCTTTATTACTCCCGATGCATTTCTCAATACATGTTCAAATGCCTCATGCTCTCCGTGAAGGTCTGTAACGTAATGTTCTGTTCCTTTTGGCAAATTAAGAATTGCCTCCAAGTTTATTATCTCTGTGCTTGCAGCTTGAATAGAAGGGAAACTCTTTGCAAGTAATTGAAGAAATTTAAGATCTCTTTTCATAGCTCAATTTTTAGACGTCTTACAAAGTTCGTTAATTAAAGATGATAAACCAAATAAAAAATGGATTGTTATACATATAAAAATCACATTTAAAAACATTTTTATATGGAAACTTTCAAATTGCCTAAATTGCATTACTTGCCAAATGCGTTGGAACCCTATATTTCTGAGAACACCATTAACTTCCACTATGGAAAACATCTCGCCACATACATTGGCAACCTCAACAAACTTATAGAGGGGACACCTTTTAAAAATATGGAACTGGAGAACATTATACGCAACAGCGAAGGGGTATTATACAATAATGCTGCCCAAACATACAACCATATTTTCTTCTTCAATTCCCTTTGTCCAAAAGGTGGTGGAAAACCTGGCGGAGCCTTGCTAGAAGTGATAAATTCCCAATGGGGATGTTTTGATGCCTTTAAAGCAGCCTTTTCTGCTGCAGCCCTTTCTCTTTTTGGAAGTGGTTGGGTATGGTTGTCGGCCGACAATAGTGGAAAACTTTTTATAACCCAGACCCCAAATGCAAAATGCCCGCTTGATGATGAGCTTACTCCACTGCTTACCCTTGATGTGTGGGAACATGCATACTATCTGGATTATCAGAACCAAAGGGGTAAATACATAGAAAATTTCTGGAATATTGTTGCATGGAAGAGTGTGGAGAAAAGATATCACCACATAAGGTAGCTTTACCCAACTCTTGAGAATACATCTTTTTTTGCCCTTACTGTAAGATAGGCAGATCTTGCAAGCAGATGAATTATATATGCACCCCATAAAGCGTGCAGTCCTAATGAATGGCTTAAAGCATAATAGACTGCAAAAAATCCTACAACCGCCCATAGCATTGAGTTCCTTATTGCTTTTGAGGCGGTTGCCCCTATGTAAACCCCATCCCAGGTAAATGCAAGACAACTGATTATTGGCATAACCAGCATCCATCCAATATATTCCCCAGATGCCTCAATAACATTGGCATCTTTTGTCATTAGAAGAATCATATCATCTGCAGCTATAAGGTACACAAATGTAGATACCACCCCAATAATGCCGCTCCACACAAAGATTATCTTTATCGCCCTATGCAACGATGTTGCATCCTTTGCCCCAATAAAACGCCCCGTAAGGGCCTCTGCTGCGTATGCAAATCCATCTACAAAGTATGAGAAAAGCATCATAAGCTTCATCATAATTGAGCATACTGCCAAGGCAACATCGCCATATTTTGCAGAAAGCGATGTAAACCCAACATACACAAACAAAAAGCATAAAGACCTTACCAGCAAATCGGCATTAAGGACAAAGAAACTCTTCATCTCCCCAAGCTTTATACAGGCGAGTATCTTTACATCTGCAAACAGATATCTGTATCGGGAAAAGAGAAAAACAATAGAGAGAGCCATTCCACTATATTGTGCCACAACTGTTCCTGCCGCTATTCCTGCAAAACCCATTGGAGTGTACAACGCAAAGTATACGCTGGCCAATATGTTAGTAACATTTATTGTAAGCTCCACTGCCATTGGAATAACTGTATTCTGCATTCCAATGTAAAACCCCTTAAAGACATAAAGGCTTATTGTAGCCGGGGCTGCCCATATCCTTATAAAGAAATACTCTGTAGCAAGATTCTGCACCTGAGGTGTACACTCTATAAACAGAAAAGCTGCTTTAACAAACAGATATTGTATAGCCAGTACAAACAATGCAAGGAGAGCTGCTGTTGAAATACCTTGTACAAATACCCTTGATATCTCTTTATTGTCTCCCTTCCCAAATGCCTGTGCAATCAGTCCACCTGTTCCCAACCTTAAAAAGGCCATATTCCAGTACAGCAAATCAAAAAGCATTGTTGCAATTGCAACAGCTCCTATAACAGAGGCATCTCCCAACCTGCCGGCAATAGCCAAGTCTACCATTCCAACAAGTGGAACAGTTATGTTTGCTAAAATACTTGGAACGGCTAATTTTAAGACACTTCTGTTCATTTGTGCTGCAAACTACCTGTATTTTCCCCCATCTTCCTCATCCAGCATACCCAGATAAGATTCATATCTTTCTGGAGAGATTGTTCCTTTCTCTACCCCCTCCTTTACAGCACAACCAGGCTCGTGGGTATGGGTACAAGGGGCAAACTTGCAGTTATCCTCTACCCTTAACATCTCTGGAAAATAACCGCTGAGTTCAAGTTCATTTACATCTACAAGACCAAATCCCCTTATCCCAGGGGTATCAATAACAAAACCGCCACTGCTTATTGGATGCATCTGATAGAATGTTGTAGTATGTTTTCCCTGAAGGTGATATGCAGATATCTCTCCAACTTTCAAATCCAAAGAGGGGTCAAGTTCCTTTATAAGAGAAGATTTTCCTACGCCGCTCTGCCCGCTAAAAAGTACCACCTTATCTTTACAGCACTCTCTAATCTCCTCTATACCCTGTTTGGTAATTGCAGAACACTCTATTATTCTGTACCCCGCATCTGAATAAATCTCCTTAAAGCGGTCAAGCATAAGCTGCGACTCCTCTGAGTAAAGGTCTACCTTGTTGACAATAATTGTAACCGGCACATTGTAGGCTTCGCATGTTACAAGAAATCTGTCCACAAATGGCAACTTTACCTCTGGAAAATCTATGGTTGTTACAA
This sequence comes from Bacteroidales bacterium, assembly GCA_017556665.1. GTDB lineage: Bacteria > Bacteroidota > Bacteroidia > Bacteroidales > UBA932 > Egerieousia. Next base: position 1,919 of record JAFYMJ010000299.1, on the reverse strand, counting down.
GAAACACCATATCAAGATTACTTGCAATTATATGCGATTGTCTTGATAGATTGGTAGATTTTCTAATTATGTAGTTCTTGCGCGGAAGAATGCTTTTTATTGTAGCCAACTCATCTGCAGTACGCTCATACTCAACTACATCTCCAACGGCAATTGGATTTGTTGAGTTGAACCCCTTAAGTCTTAGTTTTCCCTTTATTACTGCAGAAAAAAGTTCCCACTTTGGAAGTTCCGACAATTGGTAATGACTTCCTGTATGCTTTACTACTGTTGCTGTCTGTCTGGTCTCCATAAAATAATTGGCTATGTGGCAAAGGTACTCATTTTATGCATTTTTTTGGTTCTTTGTTGTATCTTTGCACCAATTTTTAGATTTTACAGCTATGAATTTAGAGATAATGGCCCCTGCGGGGAATTTTGAGTGTCTTATGGCTGCCATTCAGGGTGGTGCAAATTCAATCTATTTTGGAGTTGGCAACCTAAATATGCGCTCCCATTCTGCTAACAATTTTAATCCCGACGACATATATAAAATTGTAGAGATATGTAACCAGCACGGAGTAAGAAGCTACCTTACCCTTAACATAATTATCTACAACAATGACATTGAGCCAATGCGCAAGGCTCTTGACCAGGCAAAAGCTGCCGGGGTAACAGCAGTTATTGCCTCCGATATGGCTGTAATTTCTTATGCAAGAGAGATTGGAGTAGAGGTACATATCTCAACCCAACTTAATGTATCAAACTATGAGGCCGTAAAATTCTATGCCCAATTTGCAGATGTTGTGGTACTTGCAAGAGAGCTTACATTGCCTCAGGTAAAAGAGATTTCCCAAAAGATTGTTGAGAACGACCTTAGAGGTCCAAGCGGAAACCTTGTACAGCTTGAGATGTTCTGCCATGGTGCATTGTGCATGGCTGTATCGGGAAAATGCTACCTTAGCCTGCACCACTACAATGCCTCTGCCAACAGAGGTGCCTGCTTCCAATTGTGCCGCAGAGGATATGAGGTTACAGATTTGGAGACTGGTATAAAGCTTGAGGTTGACAACAAATATATCATGTCACCTAAAGACTTGTGTACCATTGAGTTTATGGACAAGATAATTGATGCAGGTGTAACCGTATTCAAAATTGAGGGAAGAGCCAGAAGTGCAGAGTATGTTAAAAAAGTTGCCCACGCATACAGAACCGCTGCCGATGCAGTAATTGCCGGAACATACACTCCAGAGTTTGCTGCAAAACTTAAAGAAGAGGTTAGCGAGGTATTCAACAGAGGTTTCTGGGACGGCTACTACCAAGGTGCCAAACTTGGTGAGTGGAGCGATGTTTACGGCAACAAGGCAACCAAGAAAAAAGTTTACGTTGGAAAGGTTACAAACTATTTCTCAAATATTGGAGTAGCAGAGATTCTGGTTGAGACAGGTGAGATTTGTGTAAACAAAAACTACCTTATAATTGGCCCGTCAACAGGAGTAATTGAACTTGCTCCAGAAGAGATAAGGGTAGATTTGAAACCTGTAGACAAAGCCGTAAAAGGAGAGTACTGCTCCATTGCAGTTCCCGAAAGGTTAAGAAGATCAGATAAAGTTTACCTGTTCGAAGAAGAATAATACAAGAAGGCGGCTTAACAGTCGCTTTTTTTGTACGTCATAGATATCGCGACTATGGCGCTAGGGTTAGTTTGGATGGCGTGGCCGCCCGTGGCCTCGTGAACGGGAGGGACCCGACGCACAGCGTTGGGAGGGATGAAGTTGGAACTTGTTCCAACGAAACCAAGACAAACTTACCATATCGCCGATTTTGCCTTTATACATAATAGATATAACGACTGTGGCGGTAAGGTTAGTTTGGATGGCGTGGCCGCCCATGGCCTCGTATAAAGAAAAAAAGATGACCAGAAGGCCATCTCAGTTATT
>JAFYMJ010000032.1 GCA_017556665.1 Bacteroidales bacterium | reverse complement strand
CTTTTTGCTCCAATGCCAAATGAGATAAGGGGTAATATTGTTTGCGATACAAATCCGCAGGAGAATGTGTTGGGTTATGTGAATGTAACTACACAAACAACAATAAGACGGTTTGTCTATTGGCAGGAGCATGCCATATATAGCCATCTGTGCTCAGATGAGACTTATCCGTCAGACCAATGGCTGGATTTATATACTTCTGGAGTTGTTCCGGTAAGATATGGAGAGACAGAGAAGGGAGAGGTAAACAAGAATGAGGTTTATTGGGCAAGTGCAGCTTGTGCAGACTGCAGGCTGTATTCAAATGCAACCAGACCAGATTTCTGGCCAGAGGGGAGATAATGTTTAACAAAGAATTGAGGCAGATATGAAAAGATATATATGTTTTGTTTTTACTGTTTGTTTTATGGCGTTTTCCATATTGGCAAATGCTCAGGAGAGGGTGTATGTTTCAACAGATAAGGAGTGTTATCTCTCTGGCGAAGATATTTGGGTTTCTGTATTTTGTTCAGATGGTTCATCGGGAGAAAAAGGGAGCTTAAGCAAGGTAGCATATCTGGAATTCCATAACAGGGAGGGAATGGTATCTACTGTAAAGGTAGCTCTTAAGCAGGGGAGAGGATGTGCAAGGTATCAGATTCCTTTTAGTTTTCCTACAGGCAATTACTCAATTGTTTCCTACACTAAATGCTATGGTGGGGAGTCTGTAGGTGAGTTTAATGGCAAGATTATTTCTGTGTTCAATACTTTGTCTGGCAGTAGGGTAAAAGAGGGTGTTGAGGTTGTTGCAGGAAATGAACTTGTAAAGGCAGCGGTACAAGACTCTGCAGAGAGCAAGGATGTAAGAATCGAGATTGGTAAAGAGGATGTTAATGGTGTGCCGGTTAGTATAAGTAACCTTTCAGGAAATGAACTTTCGTATGGAGTGTCTGTGTACCATATGGATGATTTGAACAGGGTTATAGAGGAGAGCAGATACAATAAAACAACTCTCTTGAACCGTACCGGAGATTTTAAGACAACTGGAGAAGTTGATTATGCCGGTGAGGTTATTAAGGCTAAAATAACCCCTAAGGGTGATGGAGCCCAGAGTGTGGAAAACTTATTGGTGTATATGTCGGCTATGGGTAATACAGATGATATATATACCAGCTCTACAAACAAGGATGGTGAAGTTGTCTATTATACAAATAACATTTACGGAAACAGAGATCTTGTGTTTGAAGTTGCAGGTGATACCTCAATGGCGTTTAATGTGGAGATAGTTAATAAAGAATATCGGCATAAGAGTGTTCAGATTCCCGTTTTAAAAATCTCTTCTGCAATGGAAAAGGCTTTAGTGCAAAGAGGAATGGGTATGCAGATTGTAAAGAGATTTGAGGCTGATACTTTGTTTAACCTTATGGATAAAAGGGAAACCTCTTTTATAGGTGTAGTAAATCCTCTTGTATATAACCTGGACAACTACACAAGATTCCCGGTAATGGAAGAGGTTATCAGGGAGTATGTTAAAGAGCTGCGAGTTAGAAAAGACAAAGATGAAACTGTTCTTAAGATTTTGTGGGGAACAAAAGAAAAGGCGTTGGTTATGCTTGATGGAGTTCCTGTACTTAACCATTCTGCTGTGGTGGAGATGGATCCGTTGAACATTAAGCAAATTATTGTCTATCCAAGAAGCTATATCCTTAACACTATTGTCTATGACGGTATAGTTAAATTCAACACCTACAAGGGTGATATGGCAGGGCTCAAGTTGGGTAAGAATGTTTCAATTGAAAGTTACAGAGGTGTGCAGTACCCTTTGGCTTTCTTGGGTGACAATTTGATTGGAAAGAGCAACTATCCTAACTTTAACAATACAATTTATTGGAATCCAATAGTTAATGTAAACAAAGGGGAAACGTTTAACTTTAATTGTGTTAAACCGCAGTACAAAGGAAAATTTAAAATTGTTGTAGAGGGAGTTGATTCCAAAGGTAAACAGGTCTACAGCTCTGTTGTATTTGAAATAGATTAGTGCCTTAAGTGTATGGATGAACGTGAGGTGTTTGGCAGACCTTGCCTGTTTGTTATTGTATCTTCTGTATCAAGTTTGCTGCGGCAGGAGAAAGAATCTGTTTGCCTGCGTATTTGCCACCATTTTTAATTGTGAACATATATTTGTTGTAGTCTATTTCATTGGACAATACATTTGGAACAGTATAGCCTTGTACTGTGTTCTTGCTATTGGAGAATTTTGTTGACTTCATTCCAATCTCATTAAACATATTTATGGCAGCCTCTTCTATAGTAGTGTGCTTTCTGTATTTATCAAGCAGTGCTTGCAAATAGTGCAGTCTGGTTCCCTCTTTCCATCCTTGCAACAACTCTTCTACTGTAACAGACTTGTCTTTGCTGTTGGTGTCAAGTAATTCTCCAACGGTTTCTGTAAGTTTTACTTTGCCGGATACAACAAGTTCTGCTACTTGAGGTACTACAGTAAACAAGGCACTCTTCTGGTTCATATCTTGCACAATTGTGCTGATTGAGTCTGCTTTTGAACCTATATAATGGAAGTATTCTTCTCTGTATCTGGTTGGAATGATAACAGATTCACCCTCTTTGAACCCTGCAGATGTTACAGGTAGTACACCTTTTGCCGGAACACCTCCAAAAACAACCTGCGCAGCGGCAAAGTTGTTTTCTTGTGTGTTCAGATAACCTACCACAAAAGAGTTAAAATTCTTGTGACCTGGGATGCGTGTAATTGCGTAAGGTGAGCCAAGATAAACAAATATCATTGGCTTTTCTGCGGCCCAGTCTGTTATAAAGTTTATCTCTTCTGGAACAATAAGAAAGTCTTTGTATGGACGTAAGTCGGTTTGGTTGTATCCAAAAATAATAAGGTCATGATTACTTAGTCTGTTCTTTGCATCTTTCAATTCTGCCAAAGAGGCGTTGTTACCAAGAATTACAGTATCTACTTGTCCATATCTGTTTGCAAGCACTCCAAACTCGTGACCGAATTTTGGATTTCTGAAACCAACATATGCAACTTTCTTCCCTTCAAGTGATACTGGAATACCGTAACCGGCTGAATTATCGTTAAAGACAACTGTCATACTCTGTTTTGAAACCTCTTTAACAAGATTAAGTTTTGTCTCCATTAGAGGTGTGCCAGATTCTGGGTTTGTAAACAAATCAAGCTCTTCTATATTAACAAAAGGGTCATGTCCTTTGTCAAAGACACCAAGTCTGGCTTTAAGGGTAAGCATTTTCTTTACT
>JAFYMJ010000298.1 GCA_017556665.1 Bacteroidales bacterium | reverse complement strand
TTATTGATAACTATGTTGGTTATAAACATATATGTTGGTAAATCATTTTATCAACATATTAACAGCCAATAAATAAACATCATTTAATTTCTTTTATAAAAAGATTATATTTGTGTTATGAATAGTTTTGAAAGAGATTTTGATCCCAGGAAGGCAAGTTCGCATTCTGAGGGCGATATAGAGGGTGTCATAAGGCCTAAGGAGTTTGAGGATTTTTCCGGCCAGGAAAAGATTCTAAAGAACCTTAAAGTATTTGTAAAGGCTGCCAGACAGAGGGGAGAATCTTTGGATCACGTGCTGTTCCATGGTCCTCCAGGTTTGGGAAAGACCACCCTTGCAAACATTATAGCAAACGAGCTTGGGGTATCAATGAAAATTACCTCAGGTCCCATATTGGACAAGCCAGGAGATCTTGCGGGACTTCTTACAAGCCTTGAGGAGGGAGATGTCCTTTTTATAGATGAGATCCACCGTCTGTCACCTGTAGTTGAAGAGTACCTTTATTCAGCAATGGAGGACTACAGGATAGATATAATGATTGACAAAGGACCTGGTGCACGATCTGTACAGATTTCTCTAAATCCTTTTACATTGGTTGGAGCAACTACAAGAAGTGGTCTGCTTACATCCCCTTTAAGGGCCAGATTCGGCATCCAATGCCATTTGGAGTACTATGATGCCAAAGTGCTCTCAAAAATAGTCTGTAGAAGCGCAAAAATACTGGATATTGAGATAGACACCCAGGCAGCTATGGAGATTGCCTGCAGAAGCAGGGGGACTCCTCGTATTGCCAATGCACTTTTAAGAAGAGTAAGAGATTTTGCGCAAGTTGAAGGAAATGGAAAAATAGATCTTCCTATTACAAGATATGCCCTTGATGCCCTCAATATAGATAAGAGAGGACTTGACCTTATGGACAACAAGATTCTCACTACTATAATTGAGAAATTTAAAGGAGGGCCAGTTGGTGTAAATACAATTGCCACTGCAGTAGGTGAAGATCCTGGAACCTTGGAGGAGGTGTATGAACCTTTCCTTATAAAAGAAGGATTCATTCAGAGAACCCCTAGAGGAAGGGAGGTTACCGAACTTGCCTACAAGCATCTTGGAATACAGCCTAAATATCAGGAAAATTCATTATTTTAGCACATTATTAAAAATAAAAACATCTATACATATGAAAAAACTATTTTTAGCAGTTCTAGCAATATGTGCCCTTTTGTCTTCGGATGTAATGGCATGTACTTCAGCTATCTTTACAGGTAAGGCTACTCCCGACGGAAGACCACTAATGTGGAAACACAGGGACACCGGTGAACCAAACAACAGAATACAGTACTTTAAAGGCGAGAAATACTCTTTCTATGCGCTTATCAATTCACCTGATTTTTTCAACAATGAGGCATGGACAGGTACCAATGAGGTAGGATTCTCAATTATGAATACAGCTTCATACAACCTTAAAGATGATGATGTCCCTTCAAAGATGATGGATAAAGAGGG
>JAFYMJ010000031.1 GCA_017556665.1 Bacteroidales bacterium | reverse complement strand
GTCGGAAAACAAAAGTAGGAAGAAAACTTACCTTTGTTTTCCTCCTACCCGATTATTTGTTTCGTTTTGGATATGCTATCCTTGCGTGATAAATCTCTTGCAGGTGCTTTTTGAACACAGCCCTTACAATGTTTATGTCTTTGATTGATATATCTGCCTGTACAAGTTGTGAGTCTTCTGTAAGGCGTTGTTTTGTAATGCTGTCTACAAGGTTTGAAATGCTTTCTGCCGAGTAGTCCTTTAAAGACCTTGATGCTGCTTCAACAGCATCTGCCATCATTACTACAACTTGTTCTTTTGATGTTGGGTATGTGCCGTTGTATGTAAACTCATCAATTTTCTCTGGATCTCCCCCTTGGTTGCAGTATTGGTTATAGAAGTATATTGTTTGGGATTTGGCATGGTGAGATGTAATGAAATCTATCACAATCTGTGGTAGGTTGTGTTTTTTTGCAATCTCAACTCCATCTTCAACGTGTTTGATAATCTCTTGTGCACTTTCCATAGGTGATAACCCTGCATGGTAGTTTACACCTGGTGCAGCATTCTCTATAAAGCATTGAGGATTACTTATTTTTCCAATATCGTGATACATTGCACCAACTCTTACTAGCAGATAATCTCCTCCAATTGCAGTTACTGCTCTGGCAGCAAGATTTGCAACTTGCAGTGAGTGCTGGAATGTTCCAGGCGCTTTTCTGGCCAGCTCTTGCAACAGGGTATTGTTTGTATCTGCCAAATCTTTAAGAGTTGAACCTGATACCAGACCAAAGATTTTCTCCAACAGGAATACCAGTGGATATGCAGCTACAACAAACAGTGCATTAAGGAATAGGTAAAGCAATATGTTATAATCCAACGCTTCGATATTGATATTTTCCAGAAGTCTGAAAGCTACATATACCAAAAGCAGCGATATGAATATTATAAGTGCATTCAGGAATTGATGCCATCCTCTGTTAAGGAATGAGAATGCAACCAATGCAACTCCTCCTGCAAATGCATTCATTACAAAGAGCTCAATTCCGTGTTCTGTAATGATTAACAGAGGTATAAGTGCAACTATATAAAGCGGGAATGCCATTCTTGATGAAGAGAATGATATCATATAAAGGGCAAACACTGCATATGGTACCATATAGAGCAATTTTGGATCTATTCCTCTGGCAAATACTGTAATGCAGAAGTTCATAAGTGCAACAACCAAAAAGAATGAGAACTTGTTAAGTTGCTTAAGTACCTCTACATTTACAAAGTATATGTTAAAGAACAATAGAGACAACACAATAAGTGTTATAATTGCGTGTGCAAAGAAAAGCTGGAAAATGTCACCATTCGATCCCAAACTCAATTCGTATTCTGCTTTGTATGAGTTTAGAAGCTGTTCAATCTCTGCTGTAATTGTTTCTCCTTCTGTAACAATTAGCTGTCCTGCGTATATCATTCCTTTTGATGGTGATATGTAGTTGACAGCCTCTTTGTGCATAGCTTCTGTACTAACTTTATCAATCACAAGGTTTGGAACCAGGTAATTGTTAATTTGAATTTTCATTAGTATAGAGTCTGCATTAAGAAGTGGGTATTGGGCCAACAGTTCAGATTTAATGTATTTTATACTTTTCTCAACTGTATAGATAGAGCCCAAAAGCTCTTCAGTGGCCCTTCTGTTTTTCTGGATTACAATATACT
>JAFYMJ010000297.1 GCA_017556665.1 Bacteroidales bacterium | reverse complement strand
TTGGGAACAATAACATTCACAGCATGTTCAAGTACAGAGACATTGATTTCATCACCCATTACTCCACTCTCTCCATCATATTGGATAAGGCCCTGTTTTTCTCTGGTAATTTTAACATCCTTACATCTGTAAGTATCAAGATACTCTGAATGTTGTATTGTCTTAAAGAAAAGTTCTGCAGTCACAAAAGGCATTGAAACGGCTGGAGTTTTTTTCCACACTACAACATCCAGCATACCATCAGATATATCGGCGGTAGGTGAAATAAACGCATTGTTTCCCCATTGTCCACAGTTTGCAAACGTAATTAGAAAGGCATCCTGATTGAATCTCCTTCCCCCTACCTCTATCTGATATTTCTCATTTCTGTATTTTACATACTCTTTCACACAAAATTTCATGTATGTAAATAGTCCTCTGGTTCCCGACGAATTGAATTTATCTCCTATTACAGCTTCAAAGCCCAAACCAGCTGTGCAGAAAAATATCTTGTCATTTATTTTTCCTGCATCAATAGAGATAGTATTACCATCAAGAATGGCATCTACAGCACTATGATATGACAGTGGAATCCTTAAATGTCTTGCAAGTCCGTTACCGGAGCCAACAGGAATCACCGCCAATTTTGTTTTTGTAAATAACAACCCTCTGGCAACCTGATTTACTGTACCGTCTCCACCTATAGCAACAACAATATCATACTGTTGCTGAGCAAATTTATGTGAAGATTCATATGCATCCTCTGAACTTGTAGTGGTATGAAAAATAGCATCATACTCCTTATTTCCATCAAATACCTGATGCAAATAGGATATAATCTTTTCCTTATGTCCTGTTCCCGATATAGGGTTTAGTATAAATGCTATTTTCTTCATGGTTGCAAATATATCCAAAAAATAATTAATTTTACTAAATATTAGGAGTTGAGCTATGGGGAGAGGGGTTATATCATATTCAATTATATTCATATCAGGTATTTATACATCCAAGTTTTTATCTGTATTCAATATAGCACCTGAACCCACCACACTCATAGCAACCTCATCCATAATGCTCCTTGCATCCCTATTCCACAAAAAACACTACCTTAAGTTTATTGCAATGACACATGTTACACTATTTGTACTGGGTGTAAGTGCATACAATTTACAGGGGATAAGTCTTGAAAATGAATTGATAACAAACAGAGAAAAGGTTATAAGTTACGCTGCAGAAGGGCTCAAAAGATTTGTCTCAGACCCAGAAGAACATTCCATTTTGTGTGCACTTACCCTTGGGGTAAAAAAGGAGATACCAGAACATATAAAAGAATCATACTCCAATGCAGGAGTTATGCATGTTCTGGCATTGTCGGGACTACATATAGGAATAATATACCTTATATTGTCCTCTATACTTTTTCCTTTAAATTGTTCATTCAAATTAAGGAGATACAAAACTTTTATTATCCTCACAATCATCTGCATATATGCATTCCTTACAGGTGGAGCCCCATCTATCATAAGAGCTTCAATTACAATAATGATATACTCCCTAAGTACAATATTATGCCGCAAAAGCAACAAATGGAGCAAAATTGCACTCTGTGCCTTAACAATGGGAATATTATACCCAAAAGATATAACCACAATTGGAGCACAACTCTCTTTTGCTGCCATAATTGGGATATTAGGGATATTCCCAACAATTGAGGAGAATGAGAAAATTATTCTATCCAAAATAAAATGCAATAAAGCTATAAAGAGTATTGTTAAACGCATATTAGACATAATAGGTATCTCAATAAGTTGCCAAATAGCCACTCTCCCATTAACGCTTTTTTATTTTGGTGGATATGCACATTATTTCATTATAGCCAATCTAATTGCAATCCCATTAACCACAGCCATTTTATACATTTTAATTGCTGCAATACTTACAATGCCCATAAATTTTATAAACGGATATTTGTGCACAAGCCTCAGCTATGTAATCAGACTTATGAATTCTCTTGTTGAATATTTGTCCTAAATAATATTTATACTATTTTGGTACTCCGGTAAAGTTTTCTTATATTTGTAATGATTTATAACCAAAACATAGAACTAATTTAAATATCATCATGAATATTTTTGTTTCAAGTTTAAATTTCAAAGTTAAAAGAGAAGATTTAACCATATTGTTTGAGCCATACGGAGAAGTGACATCATCAAGAATTATTTTAGACAAGCAAACCCGCAGATCTAAAGGTTATGGTTTTGTAGAAATGCCAAATGAAGAAGAAGGAATGGCAGCAATTGCAGCACTTAACAATTCTGAACATATGGGCAGAATCATTAAAGTTGAAAAGGCAAATGAAAGACCTCAATAGTCTTTTAAGGTATATTTATATAAAAAAGGAGGTTGTCCGTAATATAATTGGGCAACCTCCTTTTATCTTAATTTATTCTTTATTGGATTATAACCATTTCATCCAATAAATGTTGTGCACCAGCCAGTTTATCAATTGTAAACAATGCAAATCTGATATCAAGTGCAATATTTCTGCATATTTCAGG
>JAFYMJ010000296.1 GCA_017556665.1 Bacteroidales bacterium | reverse complement strand
ATCCAAATCTGGTTTGCCGCTTATTGAGCACAGCAGAGAGGATTTTGATTTGGCAATTTTATCGGGAATATATGGAGCATTCTTTTATATGAGGGAGTGCTTCCCATATTTGAAGCAGACAAAAGGGAGTGTGATAAATTTTGCATCGGGTGCCGGTTTGTTTGGAAGGCCAGGGCAAAGTTCTTATGCTGCTGCCAAAGAGGGGATAAGGGGCCTTTCCAGAGTGGCAGCAACAGAATGGGGGCCAAGTGGTGTAAGGGTTAATGTAGTATGTCCGTTGGCTATGACAGAGCAGTTGCAGCATTGGAAAGGGGAGTACCCAGAGCTGTTTGAGAAAACAATAAGGGATATCCCAATGGGTAGATTTGCAGACCCTACAGAAGATATTGGCAAGGCTTGTGTATTTCTTGCATCTGATGATGCATCGTATATAACAGGTGAAACCATCTCTTTGCAGGGTGGATCTGGTCTTAGACCATAAGAATCAGGAATATGCAAAATTAGTAAGTAGAAAATATTCAGGAATTTTGTATATGTTTTAGAATATTTTTACATTTGTTAAGAGTTAGTTTGCAATCTGATAATATTAACCCAAAACATATCTAATATGGAAAACAACATTTTATGGAAAGAGAGCGTTAATAAAGCTTTCTACGGATTTTTAGGTTTGACACTACTAGGTGGAGTAGTTGGATCTATTGTTTCAATGGTTAGTGGAGCTGCAGGTCTTGCATCTTTGGCGTCTGGTGGCGGCGGCGGTGCTTTGATGATGCCTATTATTGTTGGTATTCTGGCTATTGTAGCTTATGTATACTATTTCTTAGGTATTAAAGGTATGAAAACTGCATCAATGGGTCATGTAATTGCACCTGGTACTTCTCAAGTTTATACAGGAGCTTTATGTGCATTGATTGGAGCTGTTATCTCTTTAATTCCTCTATTGGGACTTATTGGCGGAATCCTTGATATCATTGCTTTTGTATTAATGTTCTTGGGCTTTGGTAAAATTAGAGATCTTGCAACTAACGAGAATGCAAAACAAGGGGCAAAACAATTGTGGTTGGCAATGCTTTTAGGCCTTATTGGTGCTGTAATAGCAATTATTCCAGTTATTGGAACAATCATTTCAATGATTATTAGCATTGTTGTTCTAGTTTTTGGTTTCTTGGGATGGAAAAACATTTCAAATTCTGAGCTATAATAGATTTTGCTATATAAATGAGACAGCACCTGTTAAGGGTGCTGTTTTTGTTTGTGGTTAATATATCTTATATTTGTAGAAAAACAGACGTATGAGCAAATTAAAAGATTTGAGTTGGAAAATTCTTTCTAGTGAATATCTTTTTAAAAGGCCATGGCTTACAGCCAGAAAAGATGTTGTTCAGCTTCCCGACGGAAGGGTAAACAATGAGTTTTACGTGCTTGAATACCCCGATTGGGTAAATGTAATAGCCATAACCAAAGAAGATAAGATGGTTATGATAAGGCAGTACAGGCATGGATTGCGCAGAACAAGTTTTGAACTTGTGGCTGGGGTTATAGAGGATGGCGAGCACCCTATGGATGCAGCAAAAAGGGAACTTCTGGAGGAGTCCGGATATGCTGGAGGCCAGTGGCAGGAGTTTATGCAGCTGTGTGCAAATCCAAGTACAACCAACAATATCTCGCATACATATCTTGCTATAGGGGTAGAGAAGGTAGCCAATCAGAAACTGGATGAGACAGAAGATTTTGAGGTGCATATTATGGAGAAAGAAACTGTAAAGCAGATGATTTACAACAATGAGTTTGT
>JAFYMJ010000295.1 GCA_017556665.1 Bacteroidales bacterium | reverse complement strand
GCTCCCACTGATGATAATCGCTCATATGATCTTTGTATTGTTGTCCCAGCAAATCCCCGTCTATATGGTAGAATTTTTCCAGACTTTTACTGCTGATTGGGTATAAATCCAAGAATTCCTTTTAAAAAAGACGCGAATCCTGGTGAATAACGCGTACCCTTTTCTGTGAGGTTGAAATTATTGCTTAATATTTCAGATGTCAATACATTTTGCCATTTTCTACGTCTGGCATGGATAAACACAGCTTTATCTCTTAATGGATAATCTTGAATAATTGCTTCGGGGTAGAATCCTTTAGATTGATATTCCCCTTTGTTAAAACTATATGGTAAAACATTCTTCTCATCAACAAAAAGATGCACCTCTTTTTCATATGCATCAACTTTGATAACATCAAAAAATTCAAATATCTCACCAGGTAAAATCAGGCGGAGCAATTCCTCATAGCTAACTTTCTTTTTATCCATCTTTTTTGTTTTCAAAGATAGACCTTTTACTTTTCTCCACCTATTTTTTCAATTGCTCCACTATAACTGCCAATAATATCAACAATATACCACCAGCCAGCTTTATTGTAAACGCTTCATCAAAAACTACTACCCCTATCAGCACAGCAGTAAGAGGCTCCAATGCCCCCATAATTGCAACTGGAGTTGAGCCAATACATCTTAACGCAATTGTAAGGGATACCAAAGACAATACAGTTGGAACTATTGCCAGAAACACAATCCACATCCAACCCTCTGCAGAAGGGATAAGATGGATATTATTTTCTGCAGATGAAAAAGAATGTAAAACAACCCAGAAAATACAAGCAATAGAGACATATAATGTCATTTTTAAGGATGACAGCTTTATATTAGATTTGTTTATCCCAACCATGTATATTGCATATGTTAATGCAGATACCAAAACCAATGCAACTCCGGTACCGCTTAACACCACTCCATTTTCCCCTTTATACAACAATCCTATTCCCGCCAGAGCCAATACAATGGAGAGAACAATCTTAAGGGTGAGTTTTTCTTTAAAGAAAACAGACATTATAACAGCTACCATCACCGGATATACAAAAAGGAGTGTTGATGCAATTCCTGCATCCATATATTTGTAGCTTATAAAAAGTGTTATGGACGACAGCATAAAAAAGGCACCCAGACTCATAACCGTAAAAAACTCCCTTTTTGTAACCTTAAATCCCTCCTTCTTTACAAACATTACCCCACACAAAATAATTAACGCCAGCAAATATCTGTAAAAAAGTATTGAATCTGTATTCACACCCTGCTCATACAAGCATAAGGCGCCCAAAGGGATGGTTCCATAACTTACAGCTGCAACAATAGCACAAATTACCCCTTTTAAAGTATTACTCATAATTATAAAAATACCATAATTTTGAGAACTCAATGAATCTTCTCACTTTATCCTCATCCTTTTTATATACAAACTCTATATTCCTGTTTATAGAGATATTGTCCACATTTATCTCCTTTAGTCTGTTACCATTAATCTCATCTTTTACCGCTCCATATGGCACAAAAGCAAAACAATCTCTCTTATTCAACAGAAAATCTTTCACCTCTGCCAAAGTATTGAGCCTTATAAGAATATTCATCTGTTCAAGATCACATCCGCAATCCCAAAAAGCACTCTTTATAAGATCATTCGCAGCAACATCTGTCCAATTGGCTACCAAAGGCAACTTGGCAAACTCCCCAACTGTTATATAATTGGTACAATCAGTAGAATAATTTGTAACCAGCACAAGATTATCTTCTGTAAAGAAGTCATACTGCAACTGCATATTATTGTTGCCACACTTGTCAACAAATGCAATATCAATTACCCCCTCCAACAATGCCTGTTCCACCATATTGGACTGGTACACAGCAACCTCAACCTTTACATCTATAAATTTCTTAAGAAAATCCGCCAATAAAGCTGGCATTATATATCCCCCTAAAGCTGAACACACACCTATACGTATCCCCTTTATATTGGCTCCGCTCAAAAGATTCATATTACGGGACAGTTCCTGGTACTTGTCAACAATTCCACTGGCATACTCCCTAAATATATTTCCGCAATGTGTTATTTTAATTTTTCCATTCTGTTTTGCAAAAAGTTGGACTTTATACTGTGATTCAAGCTCCTGAATATGCTTGGTTATGGCAGGCTGGGATACACCAAGTTCCTTGGCAGCCTTTGTATAACTCAAATGCTGTGCAACCTTTAAAAAAACCTGTAATCTAAAATCCATACCCCAACAAATTAAAATACACTTATACCAAGTTCTGTTGTAAAATCTGCCAAAGTAGATACACCTCTATATGAGTTGCCATGTACATTAAGTTCCGGACTCCACACTGCAATGGAAAGTTTCCCAGGTATAACAGCTACAATACCACCACCCACACCACTTTTTCCCGGCATTCCAACCCTGTATGCAAAATCACCACTCTCATCATAAAATCCACAAGTAAGCATTAAAGAATTGATTCTCTTAGCCCACCTGCTGCTTACTACCTGCTCACCATTGAGAGGATTCACCCCCTTATTGGCCAAGAAAATAGTAGCCTGAGCCAACTGGCTTGTAGACATTTCAATACTGCATTGGCTACAATAAACCCTTAACACCTCTGCAACCTTATTCTCAAAAT
>JAFYMJ010000294.1 GCA_017556665.1 Bacteroidales bacterium | reverse complement strand
GTTGCAACATCATCGTCATCATCTGTATTCTCAAAGATTCTGTCCTCTGTGAGCATAATTGACACAGGATTGTTAAGGAATTCTTCTCCTTTTTCTGTAATGGAGATAAGACCATATTTCTCTACATCTTTATATACAAACTGATGCAGCAACATTTGTCTTATAATGGCAAGCCAGAATTTGGAATCTTTATCTTTTTTTATGCCAAACCACTCCAAATTGTGGTGGTTGTATGATTTTATGATTGAATTGTGTACACCTCCTAAAATATTGGCAAGGTGATCTGCCTTAAAGTTCTCTTTAATTTTAGAGATTAGTTCAAGCACAATCTCTACATATTCTTGACCCTGGAACTGTTTCTTAGGATACAGACAGTTGTCACAATTGCCGCAGTTCTCCTGAGTGTATCTTTCACCAAAGTAGTTAAGAAGTGTTTTTCTTCTGCATTGGTTGG
Organism: Bacteroidales bacterium; assembly: GCA_017556665.1. Lineage (GTDB taxonomy): Bacteria > Bacteroidota > Bacteroidia > Bacteroidales > UBA932 > Egerieousia. The sequence continues at coordinate 2,032 of JAFYMJ010000294.1, read as the reverse complement.
ATTCTGCATATGCTATTGTGTCATTGATTAGCTGCTTGCCAATTTCCTGTTCTGCAAGTGGCTTGCTTTGCATAAACTTTTCAAGCTTCTGTATATCCTTGTAGCTGTAGAAAGTTATACATTGTCCCTCTCCACCATCTCTGCCGGCACGCCCTGTCTCCTGATAATATCCTTCCAGACTTTTTGGAATATTGTAGTGTATTACAAATCTTACATCAGGTTTGTCTATACCCATTCCAAAAGCAATGGTTGCACAGATAACATTTATCTCCTCCATCAGGAACTTGTCCTGGTTTGATGCCCTTGTATTTGCATCCAATCCTGCATGGTATGGAAGAGCCTTTATTCCGTTTATGTTCAGGAGTTCTGCAAGCTCTTCTACTTTCTTTCTGCTAAGGCAATAAATGATGCCACTTTTGCCAGGGTTGTTCTTTATGAATTTGATAATCTCTTTCTCTGTGTTAACCTTAGGCCTTATCTCGTAATACAAGTTCTCCCTGTTGAAAGAAGATTTGAACACTTTTGCATCCTGCATACCAAGGTTCTTCTGTATATCGGACTGGACTTTAGGGGTTGCAGTTGCAGTAAGTGCAATTATAGGTGCCGAGCCTATCTGTTTTACTATAGACTGGATTCTTCTGTACTCAGGTCTGAAATCGTGACCCCATTCAGAAATACAGTGTGCTTCATCAACTGCATAAAAAGAGATTTTGCATTGCTGAAGAAGTTGAATGTTCTCCTCTTTTGTTAATGACTCTGGAGCCACATACAACAATTTAGTATTGCCTTTTAAAAGATCATCCTTAACCTCTTGTATTTGTGTCTTGTTAAGTGATGAGTTCAAAAAATGGGCAATTCCTTCCTGATTGGCTACAAAACCTCTAATTGCATCTACCTGGTTTTTCATTAGGGCAATCAGTGGTGATATAACCACAGCAGTTCCCTCCATAAGAAGGGCTGGCAGTTGGTAGCATAAAGATTTTCCCCCTCCAGTAGGCATTAAAACAAAAGCACTATTGCCATCTGTAAGATGTTTTATAATAGCCTCTTGCTCTCCTTTAAACGAATCAAACCCAAAAAAATCCTTAAGCTTTTTATGTAGGATTTCCGATGTTACTTGCATAACTAAATTGCTAAATAAAATAGGGTGAAGTTCAAAATTTACTTACCTTTGTGGTACTAAGTTACCTATTTGTTTACTTTACTGCAAATTTTTTTGAGTAAAAAATTAATTGATTAAAGTTGGATTTTATATGGAGAATTTTAACCCTAACGATATTGGTATAGCCAATGGCAACTATTTTGGGTTGCCTTACAGCATTGATGAGAGTGAAATAGTGTTGGTTTCTGTCCCTTGGGATGCAACAGTTTCGTACAGCGATGGTACAGCACAAGGACCACAAGCAATTATTGATGCATCCCTACAGGTGGATTTGTTTGATGAGGCTATTCCAAATGCTTGGCTTACAAAGGTTGGCACACATCCAATAGATGAAGAAATAGAGTCTCTTAACAATAAGAGCAGAGAGACGGCAATTAAGGTGATTGAATCTTTGGAGGTTGGACAAGAGCCTGAAGCAGAGTTGCTTAAAGAGGTTAATGATGCTTCTTGCAGAGTGAACAAGTATGTAGAGGAGTTGTCGGGGAGCTATATTGACAAAGGGAAAGTGGTAGGTGTAGTAGGAGGAGAGCATAGTGTTCCGTTTGGTTTAATTAAGGCTTTGGCGGCTAAGAATGAGGAGTTTGGAGTTCTGCATATTGATGCTCATGCAGATCTTAGAGAGGCGTATGAAGGGTTTGAATACTCGCATGCTTCAATAATGTACAACACAATATCACAGATTCCACAGGTTACGCAGCTTACACAGGTTGCTGTAAGGGATTTTTGCAGTGATGAGTGGAACATTATGCAGGAGAGTGCAAAGGTAACTTCCTTCACCGATAGAGAGATTGCAAATTCAATGTTTGAAGGAAAGTCCTGGAAGGAGATTTGTAGCCAAATTGTTTCAACTTTACCGGATAAGGTTTATGT
>JAFYMJ010000293.1 GCA_017556665.1 Bacteroidales bacterium | reverse complement strand
TCCACCAAGTTTCTCTGCAAACGAGCTGGATACCATTATCTTTCCCCACTCCCCCAAAATTCTATGCGGATCTCCGGCAAGAACATTGCGGGTAAAAATGTCAAAGAAACTGGTGTCGGCCAATATAAGGTCTGCTGTAAGCTTGTTCTTATCCTCTGTATAATAATTGCGGTTATCAAAAAGCGGCGTAATCCTCGTTGCCACCTCAACTCCAGGTACACACTCCCTGAATCCAGGAGCAACAGCACCGCTAATCTGGTTGGCATTCAAAGGATCCTCATTATGCCTCTGATATCCTGTCATGATAGAATACACTCTATCCCTGTCATCATAGAACTTGTCATACTGCAGCTCAAAACACACCTTGGCAATAAGCACTACTCCAATGGCCAATCCCAACGCCAACGACAAAATCTGAATTATATTACTTTTGAATTTCATTGATTGAATATTTTTACAAACAGTTTACAATTTTACATTTTACAGATATAATGGCAACCGGTGTGCCAAACTATTTATGTAGCTTATTTACAATATTTTACAAAATCCAACCCAATAAAAAACTGTAAAGAAACTTTACAATTGATAAGAAATTTTACACATAATGCCAACTTTTTTCAGGTCTATTCACATACGCAATTGCACTCATATATCAAAAAGTCTCAATAAATTTTTCTTTTTCCTAAATTCTCTCTTTTAGAAAAAGAAAAAGTTTTTGTCGGGAAGATAAGTTTTTCTTTTTCCGAAAAAGATTTGTGACGTTATCTTCTAGTTTTGCTGCTGTTAATTTTAAAAGGAAAAGTTATGAAACTGGATAATGTTATGAAAGGCCGTGATTTTGATGCTGTTGTGAGTACGGAGAAGGTGATGAGACCCCTCTTGGATTGGAGTTTCAAATATTTGTTTGGGACAGAGGAAAGCAAACCCAATCTTATAGGTTTTTTGAACCTTATGTTAAATCCAAAAGCGCTGATTGTTGATGTACAGTTTATGAACAATGAATCACTACCCGTATCGGCAGAGCATAAAGGGTGTGTGTTTGATATTTTATGCAAGGACACCAATGAAGACAGGTTTCTTATAGAGATACAAACTGCTCAAGCGGTGAATATAGTTGACAGAATCATTTACTATACCTGCAGACTCATTGACAGAATGGGGAAAAAGGGTTCTGAGTGGGACTATAAGGATATTAAAAAGGTATATTCCATTTGCCTTATGAATTTTACTTTTGAACAGAACCCTAAATTAAGGCGTGATATTCAGTTATATGATATTGAAGAGCTTAGTGTATTTTCTGACAAATTGAATATTATACTTCTACAATTGCCTTGTCTTAAGGCTGAGAGTATTTTGGAATGCGACGCAAACTATGAATTTTTGTTATATTTGCTAAAACAAATGCAATGCAACATGAAAACAGTAGAGCAGTTGAAAAAGGAAGTGGCAGATACCAGACTTCCGCAAGGAACAAAGGATTTGTTCTACAAGGTTCTGGATACTGCAGATCTTGCATCTCTTACAGATAAAGAGAGGATGCGCTACGAGTCTGACCTGAAAAACTATATGGACACTATGAGCTGTATTGAGTTTGCTGAGAACAGAGGGAGAACAGAAGGACGTGAAGAAGGTAGAGTTGAAGGAAAAACAGAAGTTGCAAAGGCCCTTAAAAATAAAGGGGTAGATATGGAACTCATTTGCC
>JAFYMJ010000030.1 GCA_017556665.1 Bacteroidales bacterium | reverse complement strand
GGTAACAAGAAGACAACTTGCCAATAGGGTAAGGATGGTTAAAAATGCAGGGGTAAAGGTTACCAATTACGGTATGGCAATTGCGTGTGTGAGCGGTATCTTGAAAAGGGCTGTAGAATTCTTGAAAAATGGAGACGAACAATAATCTGTTTAAAGAGGCTTATAACCTAAAGATCAAACATAGAGGCCCCAAAGTTTATTTTAGGGGGCTCATTGAAATTTCCAATGTGTGTACCAAGAATTGCCTTTATTGTGGAATAAGAAAAGGCAACCCTTGTGTGGACAGGTATGTTCTTCCCGATAACCAAGTACTGGAGTCTGCCAGGTTTGCCATTGAAGCAGGTTATGGTTCCATTGCATTGCAGGGTGGGGAAAGGCAAGACAGTGAGTGGGTTGAAAGAATAGCCAGACTTATAAGGGAGATAAAGGAATTGGGAGGAACCTCCCAGCCACTGGGGATTACACTCTCTTTGGGAGAGCAGTCCAGTGAGGTATTCAGGTATTGGAAACAAGCCGGAGCCGACAGGTATTTGCTAAGAATAGAAGCCTCAGATGAGCAGCTGTACAGCAAGATTCATCCGTCGGGAACAAAAAACCATTCATACTCAACAAGATTGCAGGCTTTATACGATCTAAAGTCTGCGGGGTATCTGTTGGGTACAGGGGTAATGATTGGATTGCCTTACCAGACAAGGGTCAACCTTGACAATGACTTGAAGTTTTTTAAGGAACTTGAGGTGGATATGGTTGGAATGGGACCTTACATTCCTTATGAACTTACCCCTCTTGGCAAATTGGTGGCGCAATGGAAACAAGATAAGGAGAGTTCAGAATTTAGAGGAGATTTCTGGAATTTGTCGGACAAACAGTTGCTCAATCTGTCTTTGGAAATGGTAGCAAGGTTACGTTGCCTTATGCCTCACATAAATATTGCAGCTACAACTGCCTTGCAAGTGCTGGATCCGCTGGGAAGAGAAAAGGCCATAATGGCAGGGGCTAATGTAATAATGCCAAATATAACTGTAACAGAGGCAAAAAGAAATTATAACCTTTATGAGGGAAAGCCTGGCTTGCAGGATGATGCACAGGCTACTAAAGATTTTTTGCTTAAAAATCTGGAATCAGTGGGGGCCGAGGTTGGATGGAATGAAAGAGGCGATTGGAGATAGTGATATAAAAAGTTTAGAAAACGCAATTTTTTCTATGATTTTTTCTAAAATTTTGTATATTTTTGTACTCTTATAGAAAACGAAAATCATTTATTTTAACTAAATATTTTATTCTATGTCAGAAATCAAAAGAGTTTATCATTTTGGCGGTAGAAATGCCGATGGTGATGGTTCAATGAAGAACCTTCTTGGCGGTAAAGGTGCGAACCTTGCTGAGATGTGTAAATTAGGAATTCCAGTTCCTGCAGGTTTTACAATTACAACAGATTGTTGTACTGAGTACTATGCTAATGGATGTGAGTATCCTGCAGAGCTTAAAGCTGAGGTTGATGCAGCTTTAGCAGCTACTGAGCAAATTATGGGTATGAAATTTGGCGATCCAAACGCTCCACTTCTAGTTTCTTGCCGTTCAGGTGCCAGAAGTTCTATGCCTGGTATGATGGAGACAGTTCTTAACATTGGTCTATGTTCTGCAACTATCCCTGGTCTAATTGCAAAAACTGGCAATCCTCGTTTTGTATACGATGCATATCGCCGTTTGATTATGATGTACTCAGATGTTGTTATGGAGAAAGCTGAGGGTATTGAGCCTGAGGATGGTAATGGAATTAGAGTACAACTTGACAGAATGTTGGCTAAACTTAAAGCTGATAAAGGTTACAAACTAGATACAGACTTAACAGAGGATGATCTAAAACAACTTTGTGAGGACTTTAAAATTAGAGTAAGACAAGAGTTGGGCAAACCTTTCCCAGATGATGCATACGAGCAATTATGGGGTGGTATTGGTGCAGTGTTCAAATCATGGAATGGTAAGAGAGCTATCGCATACAGAAGAATTGAGGGTATTCCAGATGAGTGGGGTACAGCTGTAAACGTACAATCAATGGTATTCGGTAACATGGGTGAGAACTCAGCTACTGGTGTCGCTTTCTCTAGAAACCCAGCTACCGGTGAGAACAAATTCTATGGTGAGTGGTTAATCAATGCTCAAGGTGAGGACGTTGTTGCTGGTATCAGAACACCTAACCCACTTAATGAGGCTACTAAAAACGAGCACAACCAACATTTGGCATCTTTGGAGACAGCAATGCCAGTTGTTTACAAAGAGCTTGATGATATTCAACAAAACTTGGAGAAACACTTCCACGATATGCAAGACATTGAGTTTACTATTCAAGACGGTAAACTTTGGATGCTTCAATGCCGCGTAGGTAAGAGAACTGGTCTTGCTGCTTTGAATATGGCAATGGATATGTTGGAGGAGGGTCTAATTGATGAGAAGACAGCTGTTTTACGCGTTGCTCCTGCTCAATTGGACGAGCTTCTTCACCCAATTCTAAACCCAGCTGCAGAGAAAAAAGGTGTAGTTATTGCCAAAGGTCTTCCTGCAGGTCCTGGTGGTTCAGTTGGTAAAATTGTTTTCACTGCAGAGGATGCTGTAGCAGCTGCTGCAAGAAAAGAGAAAGTTATCCTTGTTAGAGAGGAGACTAACCCAGAGGATGTAGAGGGTATGCGTGCTGCTGACGGTCTATTGACTGCAAGAGGTGGTATGACTTCACACGCTGCTCTTGTAGCTCGTGGTTGGGGTAAATGTTGTATCGTAGGTTGCGATGCTATGCATATCAATATGTTGAACAGAACTCTTACTATTGGTGATAAAGTATACAATGAGGGTGATATCTTCAG
>JAFYMJ010000292.1 GCA_017556665.1 Bacteroidales bacterium | reverse complement strand
GTACTGGCTTTGGGTGGCTTCCTGTTATGGTATTATAGGGAGAGCATTATAAAAAACAGGGTCTTTGCAAAAATATTTGGAATAATAAAAGGTCTAAAAGATGGCCTCCTAACTGCATTCAAGATGGAACGCAAGGGGCTGTTCTTCTTGTATACATTACTATTGTGGGGTACATATTGGCTTACAAGTATGTGTACAATACTGGCATTTCCACAGGTGAGTTCATTAAATGCTGTGGATGCATTGTTTCTTATGGTTATTGGTGGATTAGGCTGGGTTGTTCCTGTTCAGGGGGGACTGGGTGCATATCATTATATAGTCAGTCTTACACTTGCGGCAGTCTATTCAATTCCGCAGGTAACAGGAGTTATTTTTGCAACAATATCTCACGAGGCTCAAGCCCTTACTATGATAGTATGTGGTCTTTTATCTTTTATTAGCATTAGTGCTTGGAATAAGAAAAGAAACTAATCTTGAATTTTATGAAACTTAATTTTTCTGTGAACTATAAGGCACAGTGTGGCCAATTGTTGTATGTAACAGGAGATATAGAGCAATTGGGCTTGAATAATGTGGCAAATGCATATGAGCTCAGTTGTGATGATAATGGCAATTGGAGCGGTACAATTGATATAGAGGGGGAGAAAGAGCTTACGTACAAATACTGTGTAAAGGGAGTGGATGGAATCTTTTATGAGGCTGGCTCTGGCCGGAAAGTGGCATTGGAGGGTTCGCTTAAAGAGATAAATCTTAAAGACCAGTGGCAAGGGAATACAGAGATGGCACCATTTCTTACAGCCCCATTTACAGATGTGTTCTATGCGTGTAACTCCCAAGAGTATTTGCCTTTGGGTACAACAAATAATGAACTTGTAGTAAAAGTCACTATCCCTAATCTTCCCGATGGTTATAAAGTGTTAATTAGTGGAGATTCAAAAGAGTTGGGTGAGTGGAATCTTGCAAAATGTGTAGAACTTTCAAGGGTTTCAAATGTTTGCTGGTATGCAAAATTCCAGATTGCAAGAAAAGCAGGTATAGTATGGAATTTTAAATTTCTCCTAAAAGACAATGATGGAAACATTCATTGGGAGGAAGGAGATAACAGAGCATTAACATTGCCAAAAGTGGCAAAGAATGGTTCTGCTGTTTGTGAGTACTCAAGTGCAAATTTACAACTCATAAAACCTAAGTTTGCGGGGGTGTCAATTCCTGTATTTTCATTAAGGTCTAAAGAGAGTTGCGGCATAGGTGATTTTGCAGATCTTAGGAAAATGGTTGATTGGGCCAATAAAACAAACCTTTCAGTCATTCAGCTTCTTCCAATTAACGATACATCTGCAAATATGAGCTGGAGAGACTCATATCCATATAACTGTATCTCAACTTTGGCATTGCATCCAATATACATAAGTCTAAAGGAGACAGGAGAGTTAAAAGATACCCGGTTGGCAGAAGAAATAGATAAACAGAGCAAGATACTTAATGGTAAAGAGGCGGTAGATTATGATGGGGTAATTACCCTAAAGCTAAAATTCCTTAAGGCTTTTTTTGAGCAGGAGAAACAGACACTGTTGCGTAAAAGGGGTTTCAAGAGTTTTGTTAAAGAGAACAGGCAGTGGCTTGAGGCATATGCTGCATTCTGTGTTCTAAGAGACAAGTTTAAAAGTGCAAACTTTAGGAATTGGGGTGAGTGGGCTGTATATTCAGCGGAACTTGTAGAGAGGGTAAAAAAGGAATTTGCAGATGAATTCAATTTTTACGGGTTTGTGCAATGGGTGGCAGATAGCCAAATGCAGAAAGCTAAAGCGTATGCCCATAAAAAGGGGGTGGCATTAAAAGGTGATATTCCTATTGGTATATGCAGAGACAGTGTAGAGGCTTGGCAATATCCTCATCTGTTTAATTTTGGACAACAGGCAGGTGCTCCACCGGATGCTTTCTCCCAGGATGGTCAGAACTGGGGATTCCCAACCTATAATTGGGAGGAGATGGCAAAAGACAACTATGCTTGGTGGAAGCACAGGTTTACCCATTTTGCAAAATATTTTGATGCCTACAGAATAGACCATATTTTAGGTTTCTTTAGAATATGGGAAATTCCAATTGAGCATAGAAGCGGTTTAATGGGGCATTTCTATCCAGCTATTCCTCTAACAAAGGAAGAGATTGAGAACTGGGGTATTAAGGGGGTAGATTACTACGGCCTTTTTATAGAAGACCCATATGAGGCAGGCAAATACCATCCAATGATTGGAGGCCGCAATACAGAGCAGTACAAGTGGCTCCCTTGGGGACAGGATGAGTGCTACAACAGATTGAGTGACTATTATTTTTATCACAGGCATAATGATTTCTGGTATAGGAATGCTGTAAAAAAATTGCAGCAACTGATTGCATCTACCAATATGCTTGCTTGTGGAGAGGATTTGGGAATGCTCAATGAGTCTGTAGAGCGCTGTATGAGAAATTTAAAGATTTTGTCGCTTGAACTTATGATAATGCCTAAGCAGTTTGGGGTAAAATATGGCAATCCGCAGCAATATCCATATTTGAGTGTTTGTACAACCAGCACACACGATTGCGAGACATTGCGTATGTGGTTGGCTAAAGATAAGCAGGATGGCTCAACAGATGTATGTGGAGATGAGTGCCGCAAAGTTATAGAGGAGAACCTTAAGGCTTCAAGTATGTTTGTGATTCTTCCTTTACAGGACTGGCTGGCTATGGATGAACAATTAAGGGCAAAGAATCCTAATGATGAGAGGATAAATGTCCCATCCAATCCATTCCATTACTGGAAATACAGAATGCATCTGAATCTGGAAGAGTTGTGTGCTGCAAAAGAATTCAACCATAAAATAGAAGAACTTGCACTGCGATAGTGCAAGTTCTTTCTCTTTTACAGGAACAATCCGTTAAGTTCTCCGTTAATCATATCTATTATTGTACTAAGGTCTTTAGGATTGTCTTCAAATTTAAGCTCATCAACATTTATTATGAGTTTCTTTCCGTGATTGTAACTCTCAATCCACTCCTCATATCGTTCATTAAGACCTTGCAGATAGTCAATTCTTATGGAAGACTCGTACTCTCTTCCCCTTTTTTGAATCTGGCTTACAAGATTAGGGATAGATGATTTAAGGTAAATAAGCAAATCAGGTGGTTTTACAAGAGAAATCATAAGTGAGAAAAG
>JAFYMJ010000291.1 GCA_017556665.1 Bacteroidales bacterium | reverse complement strand
AGAATGCACATTATGGGAGAGATGATGAAAACAATCAGCGAGCCTAGACCGGAACTTAAACCTCATACTCCAAGAATTGTACAAATTAAAGTTCCAGGAGAGTTCATTGGTGCAATTATTGGTAAAGGTGGTGAGGTTATCCAAAATATCCAAAAAACAACAGGTACCACTGTTACAATTACAGAGGTTAAAGAGGATGGCAACACATTTGGTATGGTTGATATCTTTGGCGAGAACAAAGAGAGCATGGATGCTGCTTTGAACTGGATTAAAGGTATTGTAACAGTTCCAGAGGTTGGCCAAACTTATAAAGGAAAAGTTGTTTCAATTTTGGATTTTGGTGCATTTGTAGAGATTCTGCCAGGCAAAGAGGGTTTGCTTCATATTTCAGAGATTGACTGGAAGAAAGTAGAGAAGACAGAGGATGTATTAAAAGTTGGTGATGAGGTTGAGGTAAAACTTCTTGAAATTGATGGCAAAACTGGCAAAATGAGACTTTCACGTAAAGTTCTTTTAGAGAAACCAGAGGGCTATGTTGAGCCTGTACGCCGTCCAAGACCAGAGGGTGAGCGTAAAGAGAACCGTGGTCCAAGAAAAGACTTTGGTGGTAAGAGAAGAGAGGGTGGTGCTCCAAAAGCAGAGTAATTTTCTCTTCCCGACAATCTATAGCAGAGAGGATGACTAATAAGTCGTCCTCTCTTTCGTATTTATATGGATATGACAACAGTGGCGGGAGGGTAAGTTTGAATGGGTGGCCGCCCGTGACCTCGTGAACGGGAGGGGTATTATCAGTATTCAAATTCGCTTTATACGGAAGTTGGATGGTGATGGATACAAACAAAAAAAGGCTACATCTGTGATGTAACCTTTTTGTATTCCTGATAAGAAATTATTTTCTAAGACCTAGAGCCTTGATAATCTCTCTGTATCTCTCAATGTCTTTAGCTTTTAGATAATCCAAAAGTTGACGTCTTTTACCAACCAATCTCAAAAGTGATCTTTGAGTGTTGAAATCTTTGTGGTTAGATTTCATGTGCTCGGTTAGGTGAGCGATACGGTAGGAAAATAAAGCAACTTGACTCTCTGCAGAACCAGTGTCTGTATTAGACTTTCCGTATTTGCCGAAAATCTCTTGCTTTTTGTCTGATGATAAATACTCAGCCATCTTGCAAATAGATTAAAAGTTTTGTCCCAAAATTGGGATTGCAAAAGTATGAGTTTTTTTTTCTGTAACCAAATTTTTTTAATTTTTTTGATGTCAGATAAATATTAATTAACTTTAACAATCCCTTTTGGAGATGCATGAGTATCTTTAATAATTATATAAATCTATGAAAAGAGGATTTATTATAAGATTTGTCAGTCTGTTGTTTTTAGTGGGGCTTTTTACTGCAGATTTATACTCACAAAACATTCTTCAAGATTTTGAGGGAACAATTACCCTTAAATCATACGCAGGAGAGTGGAAGTGGGAAAATGAGAACAAGACAGAAACACTTGTTTTTTACTTGCGTGATACAACCTGGGAATGGCATGGCAAAGAGTTAGATCATATATATAGTACATATAAGTATATCAGGAATGACTCGGTTATAGTAGATAACACCAATATGAAACCATCATCTGAGATTGATGTAATAGATATGCCAATATATGGAGGTGCTGATGAAGAAGATGACCAGGGGAATATATGGAGTTTGTATATTGAGTTCCACGACACATTAACTGACAAACAATCTTCGTATGATTCTTCTTTGTCTTACTCAATAGGAAAGAATGGTTATCAGTTACATGTAAAACTTGTATCTGAACCAGCGTGGTGGGAAGGGAGTGAGGATTTTTTGGCTCGCAGTAAAGAAGAGGAGGAGAAGTTAAAAAGACTATCCAAAGCTTATAGGTTGCCAGGTTGGAGTATACCTAATAATGTTACATTAACAAAGGTTGTATCAAAGTAATTTATAGAGTATGAAAAAAGCACTATTAATTGTATCATTTGTATTTTGCTCAATAGCGGGCAATGCACAATCGTTTCTAAGTAAATTGTTAGACTCATCTAAAGT
>JAFYMJ010000290.1 GCA_017556665.1 Bacteroidales bacterium | reverse complement strand
TGCCAGGTTATACTCACGCACAGATTGCAATGCCGTCATCTTTTGGATTATGGTTTGGTGCATATGCAGAGACACTTATAGATGATATGTATATGCTTTCCGGTGCATATAAAGTGGTAAATCAGAATCCTCTTGGATCTGCGGCCGGATATGGCAGCTCATTCCCTTTGGACAGAGATATGACAACATCACTGCTTGGCTTTGCAAGTATGAACTATAACGTTGTTGCCGCACAAATGAGTAGAGGAAAGAGTGAGAAGGCTATTGCCTCTGCCCTATCGTCACTTGCAACAACACTTAACAAGTTGTCGGCTGACTGTTGTATGTATATGTGTCCTAATTTTGGTTTCATTAAGTTTCCCGATGAACTTACTACAGGTTCAAGCATAATGCCACACAAAAAGAATCCTGATGTATGGGAGATTATAAGGGGCAATTGCAACAGAATCCAGAGCCTTCCAAATGAGATAAGTCTTATGACAACAAATATGTCACACGGTTACCACAGAGATTACCAACTTTTAAAGGATGTTCTTTTCCCAGCATTGGAGCAAATGCACAAATGTCTGTTTATGGCAAAATATATGCTTGAAAACATTACTGTAAACGAGGATATTCTTAAAGATGAGATATATACTTATTTGTTTACTGTAGAGGAGGTAAACAGAAGAGTGTTGGAAGGGATGCCATTCAGAGAGGCTTACAAAGAGGTTGGTATAGAGGTTAACCAGGGAAAATTCAAATATGAGGCCAAACAGCTCAACCACGTACATAAAGGGAGCCTTGGAAATCTATGTACCCAAGAGATAAAAGACAAAATGCAAAAAGCATTATTCTAATAAAAAAAGTGACCTTGTTGATAAGGTCACTTTTTTTATTCATCTATTCTATCTCCGTTATCATAGAACCAGTCAACCTGCAAAAAGGTGGATTCTGAGTTGTTTGACACTTTAATCTTACAACCATATTTTCTGCACCACTTGCTTTTTATACTTGTAAACCACCCTTTTGTAAGATAGGCTCCTAAAATTGGATTTACACGTAAGATAAAGGATTTAATATTTCTTTCCTTAACATAAAAAGCCAACTGTCTTTCAATTGTTTCATCTATAAGTATACTTGATGAAATCTCACCAGTACCGTTACATGTTGGACATTTTTCGTTAACCTTTATTTCTGTAGCCGGCCTAACTCTTTGCCTTGTAATTTGCATCAATCCAAATTTGGTAAGGGGCAATATATTATGCTTTGCTCTATCTGTAGATAACAGCTCCTGCATATGTTTGTACAATCTTACTTTATTGTCATTGCACTCCATATCTATGAAATCTACAATAACAATTCCCCCCATATCCCTCAGACGCAATTGTCTGGCAATTTCATCTGCAGCATGTAAGTTTACCTCTATAGTATTCTCTTCCTGATTTACACCAGATTTTGCCCTAATGCCACTATTGACATCTATAACATGCAAAGCCTCTGTGTGTTCTATTACTATGTAGGCTCCCTGTTTTAATGGTACTACCTTTCCAAAGGATCCTTTGATTTGCCTAGTTACATCAAAATGATCAAAAATAGGCTCATCTCCACTATAAAGCTTAACTATTTTTTCTTGCTCAGGAGATATTGTATAAATATAATCTCTTGCCTCCTGATAAACCTGCTCATCGTTTACGTATATGTTAGAGAACGAATCATTCAGCAAATCTCTAAGAATAGTAGTAGTTCTGCTGTTTTCTGTAAACAAGAGTTGAGGAGGTTTGCAATCTATAAGCTTGGTCCAGCAGTCTTCCCATTTTTTAATGAGCATTCTAAGTTCTGCATCCAGAACAGCAGCCTTTTTACCCTCTGCAGCCGTTCTTATAATAACGCCATAGTTTTTTGGCAAGATGCTATAAACAAGACGCTCCAGTCTCTTTTTCTCTTCCTTGGAAGTAATCTTTTGGGAAACATTTACCTTGTCTGCAAATGGGAGCAATACTATATTTCTCCCGGCTATTGATATCTCTGATGTTAACCTGCTTCCCTTTGTTGATATTGGTTCCTTTACTATTTGAACAATAATTGGTTGGCCAGGTTGTAAAACATCCGCTATCTTACCCTCTTTTTCAAGGATATTTCCAATTTTAATATTAGAGTAGAAGGTTCTCAAATCCCTATTGGGATTAATTTGCTTAGCAAAGCAATCAAAGGCTCTATAGTTAAGTCCCAAATCAAGATAGTGAATAAAAGCATCCTTATCATCTCCAATATCTACAAAAGCAGCATTTAGAGCAGGCATTACTTTTTTTACCTTTCCAAGATAAACGTCCCCTACAGAGAACGATCCGCCATTTTGTTCCTTATTGAGCTCAACCAGTCTATGATTATCCAACAGAGCTATTGAAATCTCTGTGGAGCTAACATCAATGATTAAGTCCTTCTCCATCTCCTAAAAATAAATAATCTAAAGCAAGAATAGGTAGTTCCAACTTGCTTTAGATTAATTCCGGTAAGACATCCGCTACCTATTTACGCTTTTTATGTCTGTTCTTACGAAGACGTTTTTTGCGTTTGTGTGTAGCCATTTTATGTCTCTTTCTTTTCTTTCCGCTTGGCATAACAAAAAAATTAATAAAAAATTTATATTACATTTAATTATTTATCACCTTTAACTTTGTTCATGAAAACCTTAGCAGGTTTAAATGAAGGAATGTTATGAGCTGGGATAATTAAAGTTGTATTCTTAGAAATGTTTCTGGCAGTTTTTTGAGCACGCTCTTTAACAATAAAACTACCAAAACCACGAAGATATACATTTTTATCATTTGCTAACGAATCTTTAATGCTCTCCATAAATGACTCAATCACATTCTGTACAGCAATTTTCTCTATACCTGTTGCTTTAGCAACCTCGTTCACGATATCAGCTTTAGTCATAATAATAAATATGTTAAAATTCTACAATCAATTTTAGGGGTAGCAAAAGTAAGTGTTTTTTCTCAATTATCATAAGTTTTAGCAGAATTTTTATCTATTTTTTTAAAAATTAGATATATATGAAGTTTGGCATATAAGTTGACAATATACATATTGCCTTATATTTAAGGTATAACTATGACAAATTGACATAAAAAGACATATAAGACAAAAAGAGGATATGAAAATTCCAAAAATTTTACTCGAACAATTAGAAAACAGTGAGGTTAGTATTGTGCCAGTTATGAGTATTGATGGAAATGCTAATTTAGAGGATGTAGATTTACCACAAACATTGCCAATATTGGCACTTAGGGATGCTGTGCTGTTCCCAGGTGCAATTATGCCAATTACAGTAGGAAGAGAAAAATCTTTAAAACTTATAAAATCTGCGCAGAAAGGGACCAATATTATTGGAACTGTGACACAATTGGATCCAAAAGTGGAAGATCCTGTTGTGGCAGATCTGTACAGAATAGGTACAACCGGCAGAATTCTAAAGATGCTGGAGATGCCAGATGGTTCATATACAGCTATTCTACAAGGAATTAAAAG
>JAFYMJ010000289.1 GCA_017556665.1 Bacteroidales bacterium | reverse complement strand
TGGTGCAGCCAAAGGGATGAAAAACTTTATAATGATTACTTTAGGTACAGGTGTAGGAAGTGGTATCATTATAAATGGAGAGCTTGTATACGGCCACGATGGTTTTGCAGGGGAACTTGGACATGTAACATCTGAAAGAGTTAACGGACGTCCTTGCGGATGTGGTAAAACCGGTTGTCTTGAAGCTTACTGTTCTGCCATTGGAGTTGCAAAAACTGCCAAAGAATGGTTGGAGAATTCAGATGAGCCAAGTTTGCTTAGAGAGGTTAAAGACATTACATCCAAAGATGTATTTGAAGCTGCCCAAAAAGGTGATGCAATTGCATTGAAAGTTTTTGAATATACTGGTAACAAACTTGGTGAGTCATTTGCAGACTTTGTTGCATTCAGTGCACCTGAGGCCATTGTTGTTTTTGGAGGACTTGCCAGAGCTGGCGAATTTATCTTTAAACCAATAAGAGAATCTATGGAGGCCAATATGGTTTCTATCTGGAAAGGTAAAGTTAAAGTTATTCCAAGTGCACTAAAAGAGAGTGATGCAGCAATTCTTGGAGCATCTGCACTTGCCTGGTAACAAGTAATCATAAAAACAAAAGAATGAGCTGACCTTTGGGCCAGCTCATCTTTTATATACTATATTCCAGTTTATTTAACGGTAACTTTAAGTTTTGCATAAGCTCTTTCTGCTTTTGCCAATGCCTCCTCTACTGTATTGTCTGTAGCAAGAATAACACCCAAACGTCTGTGACCCACTATTTCTGGTTTACCGAATATTCTAATCTGAACACCTGGCTCCTCCAATACTTTATCAAGATTCTCAAACTCATATTCTGTTGAGTTGCCCTCTACAACTATTGCCTTAGAAGCCGATGGTCCATAGAATTTAATTTCAGGAACTGGAAGGCCTAAAATTGCTCTTGCATGCAAAGCAAACTCAGACATATCCTGCGATATCATTGTAACCATTCCTGTATCATGCGGACGAGGTGATACCTCACTAAAAATTACATCATCTCCTTTAACAAACAATTCAACTCCAAAAATACCATAACCACCTAAAGCATCGGTAATTGCTTTTGCTATTGCCTGAGCTTTCTCAATTGCCTGAGGAGTCATTGCCTGTGGTTGCCAAGACTCTCTGTAATCTCCATCTACCTGATGATGTCCTACTGGTTGTACAAATGTAGTTCCAGCACAGTGTCTTACTGTCAATAGGGTAATCTCATAATCAAAATCTACAAAGCCCTCTACAATAACTTTTCCACTGCCAGCTCTTCCACCCTCTTGAGAAATCTGCCATGATCGGTCTGCATCTGCCTGGCTTTTGGCAACACTTTGTCCGTGTCCCGACGAACTCATAACAGGTTTTACAACGCATGGGAAACCTATCTCTTTAAGAGCCTGATCAAACTCTTCTCTTGTTGCAGCAAATCTATATGGAGAAGTAGGTAGGCCTAAAGTTTCTGCAGCCAATCTACGGATTCCCTCTCTGTTCATAGTCAATTGGGTTGCTTTAGCGGTAGGGATAACATTATATCCTTGAGCCTCCAACTCAAGAAGTTTATCTGTAGCAATAGCTTCAATCTCTGGAATAATAAAGTCTGGCTTCTCTTCAATTATAACAGATTTTAACTTTTCCCCATCCAACATTGGGAATATATGGTTGGAATGAGCTACGTGCATAGCAGGTGCATTTGCATATTTATCTAATGCAACTACCTCAACACCATAACGTTGTAATTCAATTGCAACCTCTTTACCAAGCTCACCAGAGCCACACAAAACCGCTTTTTTACCAGATTTTGTAAATGTTGTACCTATTTTTGCCATATATGTAGTTTATTAATATTCCTAAATAAAAGCTAAATTTACTCAATAAATTTAAAAATATCTTAATTTTGAGTAGTAAAACAATTTATTATGCTAAAAATAGGTGATAAAATGCCATTCTTTGAAGTACAAAACCAGAATGGTGAAACAATAAGCTCAACTGAATTTATTGGTAAAAAAACAATTATTTATTTTTACCCAAAAGATAATACCTCTGGCTGTACAGCCCAGGCATGCAATTTGAGGGATAATTATGACGCATTAATAAAAGCAGGATATAATATTGTGGGAGTAAGCAAAGACAGCGTTGCCTCTCATAAAAAGTTTATGGACAAACACTCACTTCCTTTCACATTACTTGCAGATACAACCACAAAAATGCAGCAGGATTTTGGTGCTTGGGGAGAGAAAAAATTATATGGCAGAACATACATGGGAACCATAAGACGCACTTTTGTATTCAACCAGGATGGAATTCTTGAAAAAATTGAAAAGACATATAACGCACTTGAAAGTTATTATGTGCCGACAAAAATAGACCACAGAACATTCGGACTTTATATGCCTGACGCACTTGAAAAGTCGCAGCTTAGAGGTATGGTTAGAAGATGTTTTTATATGAGGGATAAAATATGAGCAGATATAATGAAGCAAAAGAAACATATAAAAGC
>JAFYMJ010000288.1 GCA_017556665.1 Bacteroidales bacterium | reverse complement strand
CTTGTCATCTGTACACATGACTTTTACAACATTACCAGACACATACTCAATGTTTGAATCCCTATGTATTTTTCTCTTCTTGTCTGCAACATTTACCAAATTACCTTCTAAAGTGTATATGTACATTTGTGACGGAGCCCTCAATACCCAATATTTCTTAGATCCAATCTTCTGCAACAATGGCAACTCCTTAACAAACTCCGGTGCCTTAATATCCTTCCAGTTCTTCATAGGTTTGCCATACACATCGTACCACGAAATTGAGTTGTCTATATTAAGAACCATAACTGAATACTCCTTATTGCCAGTCACTTCATAAACCTTTGGACCTAAAACAACCTCTTTCTTTAACTTTGCAGGATATCCCCTTACATATCTTGCAGTCCTGTCCAAAAGGAATAACCTGTTACCTGCAGCAAACAACATCTGCAACCTGCCATTTTTGTACAAATCTATCTGCTCCACAATTCCACACAACGGTGCATCAAATGGTACAGACCATATTCCCTTCTTTTTGGCATCTGAATATCTTAGGAACATATTTGGCAATTGCTCAAGATAGACATCACTCTTTAAGGTAACATCACGCAATTTGAATGGTCCCTTGTTTACATGAATTGTACTGTCAACTCTAAATATAGCCTCTCCATTTTCATCCTCTTTTACCCTCTCTGCCGGCAACTCAATCAAATCTGTAACATGGCATCCAATATTTATACCAATTCTGTTTTCATCATTAGCCAAATCCAATGTAAGCAAGCCAAAATTATTCTTTGCCAATGATTTTTTAATCAGCCCGCTATAATATGGTTTAAAGATTACAAGCAACGAATCACCAGCTTGCTTAAGATTGGCCATAACCTTTACATTAGCTTTGGTCCCAATAAATTTCTTTGCAGGGGTTTGGTTCAAATAGTACTCCAAAGTTGAGAAATTTGCGTTCCCGTTGGCAAACTCATCCAATACCACTTTTGGCCCAATAATATGCCATTCCCCTATAGAACAGATTGCCTGCTCATTGCAATAAGAGAAAGATTTACCAAATACAGAGGCAAAATAACCAGGATACTGGAATTGCCCAACTTCAATCTCATTGTCTCCACCTAAGACAGATGACAAGACACTGCCAAAGCTCCTCTCCTTATCTGTTCTATATAAAGTAATCCATTCACATTTTTCTCCAAACTTACAATATGCAGCAACTATTTCCTTAAGGTTCAACCCCTTTATCCATGTTTTAGGCCAAATCTCAAGTGTATCAAGACTCTCTTTTCTAACCTTGCTCTGTAAAGTGTTAAATACACCAGTACGTTTTCTAACCTCAAGGAATTTATCGTGTTCAGCAATATACGCATCTATATTGTCAATCAACATTGATGTATAGAAAACGGTATTAAAAGGAAGAATCTCAACGGCCTTGCTGTTTTGTGGCATCTGCTTGTAAAATACTGAACTAAAGTAAGAGGCATCACCATTGTTTACCAACTCACCATTCAGCACCGCACCTGTCTGTTCAGTATGAATATTCAAAACGCCCCAAGATGCATTCCTTAGAAAAAAATCAGAGAAGCCTAAAAAATCTCTGTTAACCGTTCCCGAAAAGAATTTTCCTATCTGGCTGAAATTTATGTACAAGCCCCCTAAAGAGCCATTCTTTGCAACAATATCCTTAAATTCCTCATTTCCCAAAATGGAAGTGGAGTTCACAATGTGTCTTATTGCACTCTCCAGAACATACTCAGACTCACTTGCAATAAATAAATTTCTCACTTGAGCCATAAATGCCCCATTACCCTTGTATATGTCAATGTCATTATACTCCCTTTTGGTTCCGCCAACACTCTTTAACACTCTAACCATCTGCTCCTCTACACCTGCAACATCAACAACCATCAATAAGGCTACACTGTTTTTTGCAGAATAATGCATAGAGAAAACAAACGGAGCCTCCATCAGTAAAGGGGAATCCACCAGATATTCCTGCAAAGAAGTTAATGCACACCCCCTATCTATAAAATCATAAATTACCGATGTTGTATCTTTTGAAAGTTTTGCATAGGTATCTATTTTCTTGATGTCCAAAATGGCAACTGCATCACTGGGAATACCATCATATACAGAAAGATTCTCTCCCTGAAACTCAAACTCTTTGTTATTGTTATTATCGGAGAGATTTATAAAGAGAAAAGTTATTGCACAGATTAAACATGCTATAAGAAAAAGTGCATAAATGTATATTTTCTTTCTGCTACCCATTCATTCTAATTTAAATTGCTGCAAATATACAAAAAGGGGATGACATATCTGCCATCCCCTTATATTTTTGGATATGATTAGAATGGCAAATCGCCACTGTCATCACCCTCAGGAAAATCTACTGGAGAAACAAATGGATCCACCGCATTTGCCTGCTCTGCACCAGAGGGCATATCTTTTTGAATCTTCCAAGCCCTTACGTCTGTGTACCAACGTCCGTTGAACTCTCTTGATTCAATATTGATGGATACATTCAACATATCCTGGCTGTTATAGTTTGCCAATTCTTTTACTTTATCATCACCCCAGACATTCATGCAAATTTTTCGTGGATACTGCTCAATTGTCTCCACAATAAAATCTTGTTTGCACCATGCCCCTCTTGCACTCGTTCCACTTTGAACAGGCAATTTATCCAATAATTTGCATTTAATCTCTATAGCCATAACTACTATTTTGACTTTTTAGCTTTCTTATCCTGATATTTGTAAACTTTCAAAAGCTCTACCTCAAAATATAGAGTTGAGTATGCAGGAATATCTGCACCAGCAGCTCTTTCACCATAAGCCAACTCATATGGAATCCATAGATTGATCTTACCACCTTCACCAATCAGTTGGATACCCTCACCCCAACCTGCAATTACTGCATTAAGAGGGAACTTGATAGACTCACCTCTATCGTAAGATGAATCAAACACTGTACCATCCAATAGAGTACCTTTGTAGTTAACCTCAACTGTATCAACTGCAACAGCCTTAATCTCACTACCAGGGTTAACTATTTGGTATTGAAGGCCACTCTCTGTCTCTACCACACCCTCATTGTTTTTGTTCTCTGCCATAAACGCAGTCTGCTCAGCTTTTTTAGTCTCTCCCAAAAGAGCCATCTTCTTCTCAAGATAATTGTTGATTATCATTCCCACTGAACGTTGCTCGTTCATATCTGCACCTTTGCTTAATGTGTGTTTAACACCCTCTGCAAATTTGTCAATATTAATCTCACCCAAATTGTTTTGTTTAATCATGCTGCCAATTGAAACACCAACTGCATAACTTACAGAATCAACTTGTGATGATGAAATACCTTTTAATGGAGCCTCAACACTACCATGTCCACATTGAGCAAATAGGAAACCACCTAATGCTGCTACTAGTAAAAATTTTAATCTCTTCATTTTTATAAATTATTTTAATCAATTACTTTTCTTGTTTGTCAAAATCATAGCCACAAGTCCCAAAATTGCAGCACAGCTGGATGTCAATAGAATTGCCGCTTTTCCTATATTCACATATGCGTCATCTGTAAATGCCAATCCATCAATGAATATAGACATTGTAAATCCTATTCCGGCCAAAACACCCAATGCCAAAATCTGCACCCATTTTGCACCTATTGGCAATTCTGCTATCTTTAATTTCACACTTATAAAACTGAATAGGAATATACCAATTGGTTTTCCAAACAACAGTCCAAAAAATATACCAACTCCAACTGTAGGAAGCGGAACCTGGAACAAATCACCTGTGAACTCTACTCCAGAATTGGCCAATGCAAAAATTGGCATTACAAAAAACGTTGTCCACGGATGCAATGCAGACTCAAACCTATGCATTAGAGGATTAATCTTTCTTACATTCTCACTTATCTGGTGAATGATATGTTGCTGTGCAGGATTGGCCAGAACCTCAACCTCACCATTACTTACATTAACAAATTTCTTAATCCAGTATTTTATTGAAACGTGGAATCTTACCTCATTGATATTTGTCTTTGCAGGGATAGTCAAAGCCAAAATAACACCTGCAATTGTTGCATGAATTCCAGATTCATAAATAAAATACCAAAGGAACAAGCCTGGAATCATATACAATAGAGGATATCTTACCTTAAATCTGCCTAATGTAAACAAGAATGCTGCTATAATCAATGCATAGAACAACATGTCAAAATGCAAAGCATGCGTAGGGTAGAAAATAGCCAGCACAATTATGGCACCCAAGTCATCAACAATAGCCAGTGCTGTCAAAAATATTTTCAACGA
Organism: Bacteroidales bacterium; assembly: GCA_017556665.1. Taxonomy (GTDB): domain Bacteria; phylum Bacteroidota; class Bacteroidia; order Bacteroidales; family UBA932; genus Egerieousia. The sequence goes on along the minus strand of JAFYMJ010000288.1, from coordinate 1,127 downwards.
CATTGGCACCCTGTTTCCCAACAACGAAAGAATTCCCAATGCAAATGCAATGTCAGTTGCCATTGGAATACCCCAACCCGAAATTGTTTCCGGATTGCTGTGATTGAATATTGAATATAGGACTGCTGGGACAATCATTCCACCAACAGCTGCAAATATAGGCAAAGCAGCATGCTTGAAAGATGCCAATTCACCCACCAACATCTCTCTCTTTATCTCCAATCCCACTACAAAGAAGAATATTGCCATCAGACCATCATTAATCCATTGTTCCAATGACATCTCCAACTCAAAAGATCCAATACTTATCCCAGCAGGAGTCATCCAGAACTCATGCCATCCGTGCGGATCAATAACATTCACAAAAAGAATTGCAATAACAGCACATATCAACAACAAGACTCCTCCTATAGATTCATTTCTCATAAACGCTTTATAGAACTGTCTTAACTCTATGGTATTCTTAATTATTGCACTAACCATTTTATATCAATTTTAAAAATTTTTGCAGAACAACAAAGATAATGTTTTTTTTCAATTTCTAAAGTGACATTCTTGTCCAGCAACACAACTTGAACAATACTCTGGCACCTACATTTGCATCCCACTCTCCATTCTCTGCAGAAGCCACCTCACACAAATCAAATCCAATTATCTTCTTTCCTTGCTTTACTATTGTTTCCAAAAGATAGTCAGCTTGTCTGAACGACATTCCTCCAGGGACAGGGGTTCCTGTATTAGGGCACAAATCCGGAGACAGGCCATCTATATCAAAACTTACATAAACCTTATCTGGCAAAGTTGAAACAATTTGGCTACAAATCTCCTTCCAGGACTTTCCTTCAAACATTGAATTTGCAATCTCTCTATCGGTGAAGGAAGTTACCTTTGCACTCTCCTGCATAATGTTCCATTCATCACTGCAAAAATCCCTCACAGCAACCTGTGTAAGCTGCGTAACCTGTGGAATCTTTGAAATTGTATTGTACATTATTGAAGCATGCGAGTATTCAAACCCCTCATATGCCTCTCTAAGGTCTGCATGAGCATCAATATGCAGAACTCCAAACTCCTCATTCTTAGCAGCCAAAGCCTTAATTAAACCAAACGGCACACTATGCTCTCCT
>JAFYMJ010000287.1 GCA_017556665.1 Bacteroidales bacterium | reverse complement strand
CCTCTACAAGATAGTTTGCACCAATAAGCACAAGTGTCAAACCAAGTATAAGCAATAATACATCTATCATTTTATTCAGTAATTTAATGGATGGCAAATATACTATATTTTGTTATATTTGTATAATATGAACAACAAGATTAAATATTGGTTTCTTGCATGCAGACCCAAGACTTTGACAGGGGCTGCAGTCCCTGTTATGATTGCTTGTGCATGTGCATATGCCGATGGCTTTCTAAAGCAGGATATAGCAATACTGTGCCTGTTATTTGCCTTTGGAATGCAGATATGTTCAAATCTTATAAATGATCTATTTGATTATTTGAAAGGTTCAGACAGAGAGGACAGGTTAGGGCCACAAAGAGCATGTTCACAAGGTTGGATTACACCACAAGCAATGAAAGCAGGAATATGTGTATCTGTTCTTGTTTCATGCATGTTTGGTTTAGGAATTTTGTATCTTTCATTGCCACAACTATTGTTCAAAGGGTGGGAACTTATAGCTGTAGGGTGCTGTTGTGTAGTTTTTGCATACCTTTATACAAGTATATTGAGTTATAAAGGCTACGGAGATAGTCTGGTTATTCTATTTTTTGGGATAGTTCCGGTATGTACAACTTATTATGTACAAACATCTGTTGTAACATTGCCTGTATTTCTGCTCTCTTTGGCATGTGGTAATGCAATAGATGCTCTGCTTGTAGTAAACAATTACAGAGATAGAGAGCAAGACAAGATAAGTGGCAAGAATACAACAGTAGTACTCTTTGGTGAAAAGTTTGGCAGTTTTCAGTATCTGATGAGTGGAATTATTCCGGTATCAATTATATTTTTAGTGTACATATTGGATAGGTTGCAGGTTTTTAGGTGTGGGTATATCTCTATATATGAGGCTGTTGTTGTAATGATTGTGTATCTGTCTGTTCATATTGCCGCATGGAAAAAAATGATGGGTATACACAAAGGCAGGCAATTGAACCAGATATTGGGAAGAACTTCTTTAAATATACTTATTTTTGGAATCCTTTTAACTTTGATAATAATTAACAATTAATATGGTGGGTATGAAAACGTTTATTTGTACTGTTTCATCAATTTTACTGTTCCTTACAGCCTGCAATTCGTCGGTTGAGTCATATAAGCTTATGTATGAGGGGTATGTTAAGGAACTTTCAGATTCTTCCAGATATTTTGGAAGGACAGACTACAAAGGGGGAAATGTAATTGCTGCAGATTTTATTACTCAAGAAATCAGGAAATTGGGACTTGATGTAATGGAGCAAGACTTTACATATCCTAAGAATACCATGCATGGAGCACTCTCTTTTAGTGTGGATGGGAGGGAGTATGAATTCTCAAAGGAGTTTGTTGTAAAAGAGTTCTCAAGCTCAAAAAATGCCACAATGGATATTTATTTTCTTCCCGACGAATATCTGACAACAAAGAAGGACCAGTTCTACCAGCATCTAAATTCGGGCAATTATTTGAATAGCTTTGTTGCTTTTGACTTTGCTTTATTCTCTGAAAACTTTGGTGGAAAAGGGGTAGAGTTGTATAGAGACAATCTTGTCCAGCTTGATAAAGTTGGTGGAATTATATTTTTATATGATTCAAGACCTGTCTCTTATGTGGCAAGGGCAAATTATACAACACCATTCCCGGTTGTGTGCGTGGGGCCAGATTTTCCAAGAAATGCCAAAACTGCAACAATCAATCTGGAAAACAAGTTTCTACACAACTATAAGGCAAAGAACATTGTCACATACATAAAAGGTGAGGATAATGATTTTGATGACTATTATCTGTTTATGGCTCACTATGACCATTTGGGCTGCATAGGAGAGGGGAATGTATTCTCTGGGGCAAATGATAATGCGTCGGGAACATCATTCCTGCTTACTCTAATGAACTATTATAAAAAGAACAGACCAGAGAATCCGATAGTTTTCCTTTTCCTGGATGCAGAGGAGGCTAATCTTTTGGGTGCGTACCATTATGCAGACAATCCAATTTTCCCATTAAAGGATATTGAATTTGCCTTTAATCTGGATATGGTAGGAGACTCTGCCGACAATCTTACTACAGAGGTGAGCAGTACTGCAATGGAGGATTACTTGCAATTGCAGGAGTTGTGCAGAAGACATAAATATTTTAATGAAATAAAGACACGTCCTCTTGCCGACAACAGTGACCATTATGCATTTGCAGTTAAAGGGGTGCCAGTTATGTATTTCTCACTAAGGGGTGAGATATATCCTAAATATCATACTCCAGAGGATACATATGAGAACTTCAGGTCCAACAAGTTCCCTAATATGTTTGAGCTGTTTACCAGATTCATAGAAGAAGATTAATAAATTAAATTACCTTATAATGAAAAAGATAGTTAGCATTTTATTAAGTATGGTGTTTGCTGGAAGCATTTATGCCCAACAATATCCATACCCGTTCCATCCAGATGACGATATTGTATCTGAGAGTTGTACATCTATTCTTGTTGCAAAAAATGCCAGTGCAGATGGCTCTGTAATGACTTCACACTCTTGTGATTCAAATTACAGAACTTGGCTTTCTATGGAGAAGTCAAGAATATATTCTGAAGGTTCGCAACCCATTTATTGGGGTTTGCTTCATAATGAGGAGCCGTATGATGTGAGAAATGTTGTTGAAAAAGGAAAAATTCCTGCACCACTTGCACCTACCAACAAATTCCTTAACGTTGCATATCCTTGTATGAATGAGAAACAGTTGGCTATAGGTGAAACAACTACAGTTGGTAAACCAGAATTGAGAAGACTGGATGGTATGTTCCAGATAGAGGAGCTTGAGCGTATAGCATTGGAGAGATGTTCTACAGCAAGAGAAGCTATTGCACTTATGGGTGCTTTGGCAGAAGAGTTTGGATATGCAGATGAGGGTGAGTGTCTTACTGTAGCAGATAAGAATGAGATATGGCATTTTGAGGTTTATGGCAATGGAAAACTTCCTGTAGATGAGAATGCCAAAAAAGGGAAAAAGGTTAAAGAGGATAAACCTGGCGCTTTGTGGGTTGCTCAAAGAATTCCTGATGACCATGTAGGTGTTTCAGCAAATATTCCTCGTATTGGAGTTGTAGATTTTGACAACCCAGATTATTTCATGTACTCTAAAGATATAAAAGAGCGCAGTAAAGCTTTGGGTTACTGGAGTGGAGAAGGTGAGTTCAAGTTCTATAAAGTAGTTTCTAATGGGAAACCTTTCTCTATTAGAGAGTATTTTGTATTAAGTAGAATGGCTCCATCACTGAATTTGCAGTTTGATGCCCAAGAGTTGCCTTTCTCGGTAAAACCAGATGAGAAGGTTACCCCTGAAAGAATGTTTGCATTCTACAGAGAGACTTATGATGGGACAGATTTTGACCAGGTTAAGGATTTGTGGGTAGAGGTACAAAGAAAAAAGAAAAATCCAGATGGAACAGTTGAATACTGGAAAGAGGTTACTTATCCTATTTCAACATGGATGAACTCAGATACAAGGGATTTGCTTAATAAGATTAAACCTGGAGTTGCTCCTAAGAAAAGGACAATTGCCGGTATACAGTGTTCATATTCACATATCATGCAATGCAGAAGCTGGTTGCCTGATGAGATTGGTGGTATCTGTTATTTCTCTTTTGACAATCCTGCACAAAGTCCTAGAATTCCTATTTATATGGGTGTAACAGAGTTGCCTAAATCATTCTCTATTTGTGGCCAGCACAGATACAGGACAGATGCTGCGGTTTGGGCATACAGAGAGACTAACAGACTTGCAACATTCTATTGGCATAAGACCCGTTCTCACATTGAATCTAAAGTAGCTTATTTCGAGAAAGAGATGATGCAGGAGAACAAACTTATTGAGGCTAAGGTTCTTGAGTTATTAAAGGCTGGAAAGAAAGAGGAAGCAACAAAAATCCTTAATGAGTATACAGCAAAATATTCATTGGCTACATCCAAAGCTTGGCAAGATATGAAAGCAGACATATGGATGTATTACGTTAGAAGTCTATAAAATAGACATATCATAATAATAAGGGAGATGACCGGGGTAAGTCATCTCCTTTTTTATATACTATAATAGTGGTAAACAATTATAAGGGCAATCACTGGAATAGACTGCTAACCAATACTAAGGGATATTTTTCAGACCTTGTCTGCGGATGGGAGTGGGGAATATATAAAAAGTAAGAGAGTGACCATTTGATCACTCTCTCCTGTCTATATACGGTAATGT
>JAFYMJ010000286.1 GCA_017556665.1 Bacteroidales bacterium | reverse complement strand
CCAAAACCTTTAAGTGAATTGAGCCCAAACTGTTTTTTTAGCTTATCCTCGCACGCCTCAGTCACAAAACCCCATTCATCAAGGGTGGAAATGTAATAATGCTCTCCAAACCTCTCTCTGAACCCTTTCTGATACCCTTTCTGTACCAATACCTCTTTTGGGGAGAAATTGGCCAAAAGAACCTCTATATAATCCAAAGAGCCCTCGGACACCTTAAATGCTCCTGTAGAGACATCAAGAAAAGCTATTCCAGCCTTGTCGGCTGAGAAATATACCGAGCACAAATAGTTGTTTTCTTTTTGGTTAAGCAGCTGCTCGCTGTATGCTATACCAGGGGTTACCAATTCTGTAACTCCCCTTTTCACAAGCTTCTTGGTAAGTTTTGGATCTTCCAGTTGCTCACATACCGCAACCTTATAACCTGCCCTTACAAGTTTAGGCAAGTATGTCTCTATTGAGTGATGAGGAAAACCTGCAAGCTCAATATGCTGACCTGGGCCGTTTGCCCTTTTGGTAAGAACTATTCCCAATACCTTGCTCGCAACTATGGCATCATCTCCAAATGTCTCATAAAAATCTCCCACTCTAAACAACAGCAACGCCTCTGGATGCTGCCTTTTAAACTCAAAATATTGAGTCATTAATGGAGTCTGCACTATCTTTTTGTTCTCACTCATATCTTTTTATTCACAGATAGCAAATGTAACAATTATTTAGTACTTTTGCCATCAAAATACCATATATCAAAGACTATGAAAAAATTTTTATTGATTGCTTTAGCTGCAGTAACAGTTTTTGCCTGCACTAACAAAGAAGAAGAATTCAACAAAGAGATTCAAACCATTATTGAACAAAACAATACAGTTGGTTTGGCTGTTGTAGCTGTAAACAATGGTGAGGTTGTTTATTCAAACACTTACGGATACAAAAATCTTGAGACCAAAGAGCCTCTAAAAGAGAACGACATTTTCCGTATTGCCTCAATTTCAAAATCATTTACAGCAACTGCAATTATGCAGCTTGTAGAACAAGGCAAACTTAGCCTTGACCAAGATGTTTCTGAGTTGGTTGGTTTCTCTGTAAGAAATCCAAAATATCCAGAGAAAGTAATCACACTTAAAATGTTGCTTTCACACACTTCAAGTATGAACGACTCTAACGGTTATTTTACAATTAACGCAATTAACCCAGATTCTTCCGCTACTTGGCAAACTGCATGGAATTCATATGAGCCAGGCACTGATTATGAGTACTGTAACTTGGGCTACAATACTTTAGGCACAATCCTAGAGAGAGTAAGCGGTGAGAGATTTGACAAATACATTGTTAACCATATTCTAAACCCAATTGGTGTGTACGGTGGTTATGAGGTTCTTAGCTTAGACAGTACAAAATTTGTAAACATCTATGCATGGGACAAAGAGACTGGCACATTCAACCACTCTCCAGCAGCATATGCTACAAAAGAAAAACAGATTGAGAACTACGTATTTGGTCACTCCACTCCAGTTTTCTCTCCTACAGGCGGTCTTAAAATTTCTGCTATAGACCTTTCTAAAGTTATGAGAATGCACATGAGCCTTGGTGCAATTGAGGGTGGTAACATCATTAGCAAAGAGAGTGCAGAGCTAATGCAAAGTGCAGTTTCTCCTAAGACAGAAAATGATGACACATATGGTTTTGCCATTACTACATCAAAGAATCTTTTGGATGGCCATACTATGATTGGTCATACAGGTGGTGCTTATGGCGTATATACCTCTATGTTCTGGGATAAAGACAGAAAGTTTGGTTTTGTTGTTATGACAAACGGTTGCAACGGCAGAAGAGACAATGGCTTTATGTCTATCCACAGAGAGTGTGTAGCAGCTATGTACAAACACTTTGTAGCTCAAAATTAATTTGAAAAAAGTTTTAATTATAACCTATTATTGGCCCCCAAGTGGAGGGTCTGGTGTCCAAAGATGGCTTAAGTTTGCCAAATTCCTGCCTGAATATGGATGGGAACCGGTAATATATACACCATTGAACCCAGAAGCCAACTCCATTGACAATACTTTACTTAAAGATGTATCTGAGAATACTCTTGTACTAAAGAGAAAAATTTGGGAGCCATACAGCATTTATAAAACTTTGTTTGGAAGCAAAAGCAACTCAAACAACAACCATATAAAAGCCAATATAATAGGTTCACAAAATAAATCTCTCTCTCACAAGCTTTCCCTGTTTGTGAGAGGGAATTTCTTTATTCCAGATCCCAGATGCTGGTGGATTAAGCCCAGCATCAAATGGCTGGTTAAATATCTGAAAGAAAATCCGGTAGATGCAATTGTAAGTACAGGGCCCCCACACTCAATGCACCTTATTGCAAAGGGGGTAAAAGAGGCCACCGGAATAAAATGGATTGCAGATTTTAGAGACCCATGGACAGAGATTTTCTATTTCAAGCACCTTAACCTGTCTGGATGGGCCCTTAAGAAACATAAAAGGTTAGAACAAAGTGTAATTGACAGTGCAGATGTTGTAACCGTTGTTTCCAACAAAATGAAACAAGACTTTGCAGGGCGTACCTCTACCCCTGTAGAAATTATTACCAATGGTTTTGATCCCGATGATTTTAAACCAAATCCAAATGGAGAAGAGGAGACATTGGAAGATAAAGGTAAATTTACCCTTACACATACAGGTATTTTTGTAGATAATGGTAATCCCAATAAACTATGGGATGTACTTGGAGAGTTAAGTGAAGAAGACAAGACTTTTAAAAAAGATTTGAGGATAAGACTTCTTGGACAGGTTGACAAGTCTGTTAGTGATGGCATTAAAGAGGCAGGGTTAAATGACAACTGCATCTGTATGGGATATGTTGCACATAACCAGGTTACACAATGGCAACAAAGTGCATCTGTTCTGCTTCTTCCTCTAAGGAAAGAACCTGAAGCAGCAGCAATACTCACTGGCAAGTTTTTTGAGTATCTGGCCAGTGGAAAAGAGATACTTGCCTTTGGTCCAACCAATG
>JAFYMJ010000285.1 GCA_017556665.1 Bacteroidales bacterium | reverse complement strand
CATTCCGTGCAGAGAACTCAAATACACCTAGACACTTGGCAGAGTTCTGGATGGTAGAGCCAGAGGTTGCTTTCTATGAGATTGAGGATAATATGAATCTGGCAGAGGATTTCATTAAATACTGTGTAAAATACGCTTTGGACAACTGCATGGATGACCTTAAGTTCTTGAACGATATGTTCGATAAAGAGCTTATCAGTCGTTTGCAAGGTGTTATATCTACAGAGTTTGTAAGATTGTCATATACAGATGGAGTAGATATCTTAATGAAGAGTGGTGAGAAATTTGAGTATCCTGTTTCATGGGGTACAGATTTGCAAAGTGAGCATGAGAGATATCTTGTTGAGAAACACTTTAAGAAACCAGTTATTCTGACAGACTATCCAAAAGACATTAAAGCTTTCTATATGAAACAAAATGCAGATGGAAAGACTGTAAGAGCTATGGATGTCCTTTTCCCTAAGATTGGTGAGATTATTGGTAGTTCCCAAAGAGAGGAGAGCTATGAAAAACTTAAAGCAAGAATTGATGAGCTAGGTATGGATACCACAAACTTATGGTGGTATATGGATACCCGTCGTTTTGGAACAGCTCCTCACAGTGGTTTTGGTTTAGGTTTTGAGAGACTTCTATTGTTTGTGACAGGAATGCAAAACATCAGAGATGTTATTCCTTTCCCAAGAACTCCTAAATCTGCAGATTTTTAAAAATTAGAATATGTTGATAATTGGTATAGCCGGTGGCACAGGTAGCGGTAAATCTACCGTAGTTAAAAAAATACAAGAGATTTTAGCAAAGGAAGATTTAGTTATTATACCTCAGGATTCGTATTATAAAGACAGCAGTCATCTAACACCAGAGCAGAAGGCTGTCCAGAATTTTGATCACCCAGAATCGGTAGATTTTGACCTTCTTATTGAGCAGTTGAACGAGCTTAAAGAGGGTAGGAGTGTTGAGCAACCGGTCTATTCATATGTAACCTGCAGCAGAAGCAAGGATGAAACAGTTAAGGTAAATCCTGCCCATATAATTATTGTAGAGGGTATTTTAATCTTTACAAATGAGCAGTTGAGAAACCTTATGGACATTAAAATCTTTGTGGATGCAGATGCCGATGACAGATTGGCAAGGGTTATACAAAGGGACATTGTAGAGAGAGGTAAAACAGTTGAGCAGGTATTGGCAAGATATGACCATACTGTAAAGCCTATGCATTTGCAGTTCATTGAGCCAAGCAAGCGTTATGCAAACATTATTATCCCGCAGGGAGGACATAATGATGTTGCAATAGATATTCTTACTGCTACTATTGAAAAAGCCCTTAAGAAGATAAAAGAGCGTTAATGAAGTTTCTTAACTCAAAAGAAAAAAAGATTGGATTCTATACCACTGTAATTTTCCATTTGGTGGTTCTGATTATATTTCTCCTCACTTCCATAAACAGAATTGTAAGTGGGGAGACTTCTTTTGTTTTGGACTTTAGCAAGCTGGAGGAATATGAGAAGATCCAGCAGCAGGAAGAGATGAAGGCAAAGGTTAGTGAGGAACTTGACAATATCTTGAGCGGAGCTGCTGCAAACCCATATAGAAACGTTGCTGTTGACAGGTCTGGAGAGCAACTGAAGGACGACAGATTTAAAAATCCCAATCAGGTATATGATGAGGCAAGAGCCCTTCAGGAGAGGCTGGATGCGTCAAGAGAAGCAGCGTTAAGGGAGCAAGGTTCAGATGATGATGTTGTTGCAACTCCATCAGACAAGCCACAAAGCAATGCTCCTGAATACAAAGGTCCTTCGGTACTTTCGTATCAATTGGATGGGCGTAAAGCCATCTATTTGCCTGTGCCGGTATATAAATGTTATGGCGGGGGAGATGTTTATGTACAGATTACCGTTAACAAAAAAGGGTATGTTACAAATGCCCAGATAATAGAGTCTGCTTCTTCTCCCGACGAGTGCCTTCATAAATATGCCATAGAAGCAGCCAAGAGGTCAAGATTTACTGCAAAGTCTAAAGCTCCCGACAAACAGATTGGTGAGATAGTATACAGATTTATAGCCCAATAGTTTTTACCGTAACACAACCTTGCCTGTGGATGGGAGGTTGGTTATATATGAAAAAAGAGTGACCCTTTACTTTTGGGTCACCCTTCTAATTCAAATCATTAATTTTTTACTCTTATTTTACTGCATTTTCGCCTGCAGAAATTCTTCTTAAGACCTCTTCTTTACCTATAAAATATATTATATCTGCTATTCCAAGTCCTTTAGCCTGGCCTACAAAGAATAATCTTAAGGTATTCATAACAGCACCCATCTTCCACTCGTTCTCTTTAATGTAACCTGTAAGTTTAACCTCAATATCACTTACGCACTCCTGTTTTGGAGTATTTCCGGCAGTTGCAAACTCTTTTATATCCATATTGCCAATAAACTCCTTCACCTTTGAGATAATCTCCATTGTTTCAGGTGTACAGAATTTCTTTACATCGTTTTCTGCATATGATACAGGAGCAATAAAGAAGTAACTGCATATATCCCAGAAGTCTGCAACAAAGTGTGCACGCTCTTTAATAAGTGAGCAAAGTTGCTCTACAAACAGTTCATTGTATTTGTCTGTATCAACACCTTTCTCTTTAAGTATAGGGATAAACTGTTGGGCAAGTTGTGAATCTGTCTGTTTGCGAAGATACTCCTGGTTAAACCATTTTGCTTTCTCCACATTGAATCTTGCACCAGATTTAATTACCCTTTCAAGACTGAAAATGTTTACAAGCTCATCAATTGTAAACAGCTCTTGCTCGGTACCAGGGTTCCAGCCTAATAGAGCAAGCATGTTTACAAAGGCTTGAGGGTAGTATCCATCTTCTCTGTAGCCACGACTTACCTCACCTTCTGCATTCACCCATTTTAAAGGGAATACAGGGAATCCTAATCTGTCGCCGTCTCTCTTGCTCAGTTTACCTTTTCCGTCTGGTTTAAGAAGTAGTGACAAGTGGGCAAATCTTGGTTGAGTGTCACTCCATCCAAATGCTTTGTATAGCATATAGTGCAATGGAAGTGAAGGTAACCACTCTTCGCCTCTAATTACCTCTGTAATCTCCATCAAGTGGTCATCTACAATGTTTGCCAAGTGGTATGTAGGAAGCTCGTCTGCTCTTTTCCATAGCACTTTATCGTCTATTGTATTTGTGTTTACTTCTATATGTCCACGGATAAGATCGTCCATCTTAACAATCTCGTTCTCTGGGTTCTTGAATCTGATTGTCCAGTTGGTAGTTGTCTCCAACAGATTCTTAACCTCATCTGCAGGAAGTGTAAGTGAGTTCTTAAGTTCCTGTCTTGTCTTATAGTTGTAGATAAAGGTCTCTTTATTGGCCTCTGCCTCTTTTCTTTTTGCGTCAAGTTCGTCGGCTGAGTCAAATGCATAATATGCATAACCATTTTCTATAAGCTTTTCTGCGTATGCCCTGTAGATTGGTTTCCTTTGTGATTGTCTGTATGGTGCATGAGGGTGTCTCTCGTTAGGGGTCTCTACAACTTTCCCGTTAGTGTCAACACCTTCGTCGGGAATAATGCCACACCAGTTAAGTGCCTCAATAATATACTCTTCTGCACCTGGAACAAATCTTTGTGAATCTGTATCCTCTATGCGGATAATAAAGTCTCCGCCTGCTTGTTTAGCATATAAATAATTGTATAAGGCTGTTCTTACTCCACCCATATGCAATGGACCTGTTGGAGATGGTGCAAACCTTACTCTTCTTTTTTTCTCTACCATATTATTGTAATTTTCTTAGTTAAACTTAGTATTGGCGCCCTCTATCTTAATCTTTCTTCTTATGTATGCTGGAACAGTATCATATTTGCTTGGGTCTTCACCAGGCTCAAGGACAAGATCAGGTTTCCTATTCTCTCTTTTGTATGTCTCAAGATATTGTTGTTGGGCTGTTGCATTGTCGGTTGTTTGTGGACGGCTTACATTTTCTGAATCTGCGTCTGCATCATCTTTTTCGCCGTTTATATCCTTTATAACCTCCTCTTTAACAGAAGTGACAGTATTTGGTTTGAATACTGTTTGTCCATAGTTTTCATAAGGACTGCTTTCTGAACCATCTATAACTACAACGTTGTCATCATCTTCGTTTGTGGAAATCTGAGGCAAGTTCTGTACGTCAAATCCTGTTGCTACAACTGTTACACTAATTTTCTGTCCCATTGTAGGGTCAAGGACCACACCACGTTTAAACTTGTTTGCTGTACCTGTATAGCTGTTTACATGGTCCATAATTTGTGAAAGCTCAGACATTGTAAGTCCACCACCTTCCTCGCTTGAGGTAATGTTTACAAGTACACCTTTTGCTGTAGTAAGGTCGCAATCGTTAAGAAGTGGTGATTCAAAAGCCTTTCTTACTGCATCAACAGCTCTGTCGGGACCTTCAGCCTCACCAATACCCATAATTGCCATACCTCCGTTCTGCATAATCATCTTTACGTCGGCAAAGTCCACATTAATGAATCCCGGGCGGGTAATGATTTCAGAAATACTTCTTACAGCTGTACAAAGCACCTCATCGGCTCTTGGGAAGGCTTTGAATACTGTGAGTTCTCCAAATACCTGATAAAGCTTCTGGTTGTCAATTATAAGAAGGCTGTCTACGTGTTTCTGCAGTTCTTTTATACCAATTATGGCACGTCTTAGAAACTCTTGTCCTTCGTCTCTGAAAGGTAGGGTAACAACACCTACTGTAAGTTTTTTCATCTCCCTTGCCACTCTTGCAATAACAGGTGCAGCTCCGGTACCGGTACCACCACCCATTCCGGCAGTAATGAATACCATCTCTGTATTGCCCTGAAGGGCTTTCTTGATATCATCAATAGACTCAGTGGCAGCCTTGCGTCCTCTTTCAGGGTCGCAACCTGCTCCCAAACCTCTGGTAAGGTCTGTGCCTAATCTTATTTTCTCTGGAACATCACTAATTCTAAGAGATTGGATATCGGTGTTGCAGATCATGAACTGAACATCCTTTATTCCTTGTTTCAACATCTCGTTTACAGCGTTGCAACCGCCTCCTCCAACTCCTATAACTTTGATGATGGATTTACCTTGGCTCCATTCATCGGGAATAATCATATTATCTATCATGTCTGTTATGCGTCATTATCGTTAAACATAGAATCGTTAGAAAGCCCTTTTATAAGTTTTGAGAAGCTGAATCTCTCTTTCTTAAGCTCTTTTGGGGTCTCTTTCTTGTTCTCCTCTTTCTTTTCTTCTGTATTGCCGTTATTTTCAGCGGTATTGTCAGATTCCTCTTGCGGATTGACAGGAGTTGTACACCCTTTAAGATTGTGTTTCTCCATATTCTCCAGACCCATAATTGCCAATCCAACAGCTGTTGAGAGTGCAGGTTGGTTTATGTCAATTGCTCCTGTAGCACTGTCTGGAGCGGCAAGTCTGGTCTCCAATCCTGTTATCATTGCTGCCAGGCTTCCAATTGTAGGCAATAAAGAGGTACCTCCTGTAATAACCAATCCTGCTTTCAATACCCCTTTGTAGCCAGATTTCTCTATTTCGTAATCTACTGCCTCAAAAATCTCGGAAACTCTGGCCTCTATAATGCTTGCCAGTAATTTACTTGAAATTTGTTTGTTTTCTCTGCCATTAAAACCGCTGATAACAATATTCTTTTTCTCCGATGCTCTTGAACTCATGCATACCCCTTGGGATATTTTTAATGCTTCGGCTTGTTTAGAAGATATTCCGCAGCCCATTCTGATATCTTCTGTAATGCTGTTGCCTCCAAATGGAATTACAGCTGTATGTCTGATTATGCCGTCTTGAATAATAAGTAAATCTGTAGTACCACCTCCAATATCAACCATAGCAACTCCAACCTCCATCTCCTCCTCGCTCAAAATGGCTTTGGCAGATGCAAGTGGTTCAAGTATAAGTTCTCTAAGTTTTAGATTAGCTCTGGTAATTACGTGGTTACTGAAAGTAGCAGATGCCTTTTTGCCAATGAACAGTTTAAAGTTAGAAGAGATAGTCTTTCCAATCATTCCTACAGGCTCTGTAATACCCATAAAATCATCAATGTTATATGATTGTGGAATGGCATGAAGAACCTCCTCTCCACCCTGGCAGAAAGCTCCATACATTTTTTCTGTTATAACATCTATCTCCTTTTGTGAAATCAGTTCATCGGGATTAACTCTAATAGTCTGGTCATTTGATTGCTCGCATCTTATGTTCTGACCTGCTATTCCCACATATACCTCATGTATCTTTTGTCCCGATTTTTCCTCAACCTCCCTGATTGTTGGAAGCATTGAGTCCATAACTTGTTTGATGTTTACAACTTCGCCTCTGCTTACCCCTTTGGATGGCATCTGGCTCATTGCAAGTATGTTGACCCCAGAAGCTGTCTTCTCTCCAATAAGGCAGACAACTTTTGTAGTCCCTAAATCTATGGCTGCTACTAGATTACTCATAATTGCTACTTACGTTTTTTTAATTTACAGATTATTTGGCCTTTATATTTTAAGTTCACCGACGAATATTTGTCCCAACCTTCTACGGGAACTATATTTTTGTAAAATGTGTATAATTTATCTAATTTTTCTTTATAGTCTTTATAGTCTCCCAGAATTATCTCTATATCTCCAACTCTTGTTGCAAGCTGGATATCGTTGTTCTGGTTTATATATATCTGCTCAATTTGTGCACTCCAGAAAGGATGGTTGTCTATATAGCTTCCAAGTTCCATTATACCATCCAGCCAACTCTTTGAGTTGTCGTTTACTGTTCCTCTGTGGCTTGCATCCAAATCGAGTGGAATGTTTCCGCTTACAATTGGAACATATGATGTAAATGTTTCCACAAGTGGAAATATGTATTTTGTATCATCTACATAAAATCCTCCGTTTTGAGATTGAATCCTAAGGACCGGTCTTCTTTGGGTAATCTCTATATTCAGTTTCCCGTCCCTTGTAATGCTTACCTGAGATTTTTTTACTGCACTTCTCTGGTCAAGCAATTTCTCTAATGTTGAGGTGTTTATAGAATCCCTTCTTCTGCCAATCACCCCTCCGGTATAATCAGTAACAATCCCAATAACCTCCTGCTCTGTTACAAACTTATTTTCAAGACTGTCCAGCAAAACAACATCTATCTTTCTGCAGGTTTGCATAGGATCTTTCTCATTATATAAGGTTGTGGCAAAATAAAAATATCCTGCCAACCCTGCAAGGGTTACAGTAACTCCTAAATATATGAGAATTTTCCTGAACATTTTATCTTGTCTTGTTTTGTAATAGCTCTTTAATGCTTGGTATAAGTCTGTCTATATCTCCTGCACCAAATGTAATCACTACATCCAGTTCCCTTTTCTCAAGTGTATCAAGTACCTCTTCCTTATGTATAAGCACCTTATTTTCTATTGTTACATCATTGAATATAATTTCTGATGTAACCCCCTCTATAGGCAGCTCTCTGGCAGGGTAAATATCCAACAGGATAAGTTCGTCCAGTTGGCTGAGACTCTCTGCAAATTCAGCTGCAAAATCTCTTGTCCTTGTGTACAGGTGAGGCTGGAATATTCCACATAGTTTTCTCCCCGGAAATATGTTTCTAATTGAGCTTATTGCAGAGCTTATCTCTTTTGGATGGTGTGCATAATCATCTATATAAGTAATTTTTGGTGTGTTCAGGTGAATGTCAAATCTTCTCTCTACACCACTGAATACTTTAAGAGCCTCTTTTATATCTTGTGGTGACAAACCACCTAAAAGAGCTGTAGCACTTGCAGCTATTGCATTTTCTGCATTAACCCATCCTGGTACCCCCAAAACACACCCAGATATCTCTCCACCTGAAATGTTTTCTCCATATATTGTAGTGTATGATGGATATACAATATCAAACTTATAGTATCCCCCCTCTATAACTTCTGCATTTTTTGCATAAAAGTCTGCTGTCTCGTTAAATGAGTAGCTGTACACTTTAGCTTTTATGTTGCTGGCATCTATGCTTACCCCTTTCTTTAGAACCAGACTTCCACTCTCTTTTATTTGAGATGCAAACTCTGCAAATGCAGCTTTTATTGTGCATACATCTCCGTATATATCCAAATGGTCTGCATCTGTAGATGTTATAACAGCAACATCTGGGAACAACTGTAAGAACGATCGGTCAAACTCATCTGCCTCTGCTACAAGCACAGGATTTTTGCTAAGGAGCAAATTGGTGTGGTAATTTTTGGAAATACCCCCCAGAAATGCGTTGCATCCAATCTTTGAATGGGTAAACAGATGGGCAAGCATTGTACTTGTTGTAGTTTTGCCATGAGTACCGGCTATTGCCAGACATTTTTGCATTGATGCTATCTCTCCAAGAGCTCTTGATCTCTTGATAAGCTTGTATCCTTTCTCTTGAGCATACACCAGCTCTGCCATATCTTTTGGAATGGCCGGTGTATATATGACAAGTGTCTGTTCTATCTCTTTTGGAATATAGTTTATATCCTCTGTAAAGTGGATATAAATACCCTCATCTTCCAATGCTTTGGTAAGTTTGCTTGGGGTCTTGTCATAACCACTTACATTATATCCGGCATATTTATAGTAACGGGCAATTGCGCTCATTCCTATACCACCTATTCCTATGAAATATACGTTTTTCATTTACTTAGCTAATTTTATACACTCCTCTGCAATTACTTTTGCAGCATCTTTCTTTGCAAGTTTTGCAATATTTTCCTGATAACGGTTAATTGCAGGAACATCTTTTACAAGTTTCTTCACACAAGGGAAAAGCTCAGCTGTTGCATTTGCATCCTTAATGTGAATTGCAGCACCTTTGTTTACTAGTGCCATAGCATTATGTGTCTGATGATCCTCTGCAACTACTGGTGATGGAACAAAGATTGTACATTTTTCTGCCACACACAACTCAGAAATTGTCCCTGCACCAGCCCTGCTGATAACAATGTCTGCTACCGCATATGCCAAATCCATTCTTTGAATGAAATCTGAGTAATAGACATTCGGTTCGTTTCTGTTACTCATGAATGAATCAACATCATTCTTGTAGAACTTTCCGCATTGCCAAATTATCTGGTACTCGCCATTATTCTCCAATGTTGGCTTGAACATGTCACCTTTGTCCAACTCATTCATTACGCACTCATTAAGAGTACGGCATCCAAGACTTCCCCCAACTACAAAGATAGTTTGTTTGTTTGGATCAAGATTATAGAATTTGTATCCTTCCTCTTTTTGTTGTTGGGTAGCTTTGGCTATATCTTTCCTTATAGGGTTTCCGGTAAGTATAATTTTGTCTTTAGGAAAGAATCTCTCCATATTGTCATAAGCAACACATATCTTGTCTGCGTTCTTTCCATTTTTCTTGTTTACTATTCCAGCATAAGAGTTCTGTTCCTGCAGCAAAACAGGAATACCCATTTTTGCTGCCACACTTACTATTGCTGCACTTGCATAACCACCAACTCCAACAACCAGATTAGGTTTGAACTCTTTTATTATTTTTTTTGCCTGGCACTTGCATCTTAAATAGTCTATTGCCACCCCTATGTTGGATGGAGAGTATAGAGGCCTTTTAAGTCCTCTGGCTGGTATGCCAATAATCTTGTATCCAGCAGCTGGAACCTTCTCCATTTCCATTCTTCCCTTGGCTCCAACAAACAGAATCTCTGCATTTGGCTTCTCTTCTTTTAGGGCATTTGCTATTGAGATTGCAGGAAATATATGACCTCCTGTACCTCCTCCACTAATTATAACTCTAAGTTTTTCCATATGCATTATTTGAATTCGTTGTTTGGTCCTATAATTTCGTATTCTTCAACTTTGTTCTCTACTGTATCATTCTCCTCTTTCTTTATCTTCTTTGATGTAATCTCTATTGTTCTGCTCACCGACAATATAACTCCAAACGCAGAGCAAAGTATCAGAAACGATGTGCCTCCATAGCTTATTAGTGGGAGGGTATGTCCTGTAACAGGGATTATATCAACATTTACCAGTATATGCAATACAGCTTGTATTGAGATTAACAATCCTATTCCCACTACTGTTAGTGCAGAGAAAAGTTTTGAGCAGTTCTTTACCAGAATTACGCACCGGTAAAGGAACCATATGTACAGCATAAGTACAGTTGCACCACCCAATAGACCATACTCCTCTATTATGATTGCATATACATAATCTGAGTATGGGTGTGGAAGCACATAGCGTTGTGTACTGTTGCCAGGACCTTTTCCAAGAATTCCAACAGATGATACAGCTACTCTTGCCATGTCTGCCTGGAATGTTTCATCTGCAAGCCTTTGCTTCTCATGTACATCCATACCTTTCATCTGTTCAGTCATATCGCCCTGAAAGAATTCCTCAATACGGCCAATAGCTGTAGACAATCTTGGTATAAGGATAATATTTGCTGTAAGTTGCAGTATTACAACAATAAGAAGCAGTCCTCCACCAATACCGGCGGTTTTATATATATGACTCCATTTTACACCTCCAATAAACAATATTCCAAAACTTAGTATTGCAACAAATAAAGCTGCAGAAACACTGCTCAGCAATATTAGGGCAAACGCAATGCCAAGTGGAATCAAAATCTTTTTAAAGTACTCTTTGAATGTATCTAAAGAGCAGGTCTCCAATACCCTTGCAAGGTATAAAGGAATGGTAATCTTTATAATTTCTGTTGTCTGGAACTGTAAAGGCCCAATGCGCATCCACCTTTTGGCACCGTTGAGTTCAACTCCAAAAAGCAGTGTGTACACCATTAGTCCAACACTTATCCAGAATGCTGCATAAGAAAGTGATCTGTACACTCCCAAAGGAATTTTAGAGAAGCCGTATGCAATTCCCAATCCTCCAGCAACAAATGCAACCTGCTTGATAAGGAAGGCAAAATTTGTTGTTTTTTCTTTAAAAGCTAAGGTACTGCTGGATGAATAGATAAGCAATATGGATATGAACGAGAGTGCAAACACAATAGTCCATATAACCTTATCACCTCCAAGTCCCCACTGTAATTTTTTATTGGTATCCATAGCTTTCATTTAATGTATTATAGGTTTCTTACAGCCTCTTTAAACTGATTTCCTCTATCCTCGTAGCTCTTGAACAAATCAAAACTTGCGCAACAAGGAGACAACAGTACAGTCTCTCCAGGTTTGGCAAATTCGTATGCCTTTGCAACAGCATCTTTTGCAGATTGTACATCTACAATAATATCTACTTTGTCGGCGAAGCACTCATACAGTTTCTCATTGTGCAATCCCATACAGATAAGTACCCTTACTTTATCTTTTACAAAATCATATAAAGGAGAGTAATCATTACCTTTATCTTTTCCACCTGCTATCCACACTACAGGGGTATTCATACTTTCCAAAGCATACCAGCTTGAATTTACGTTGGTTGCCTTGGAGTCATTTATATAAAGGACATCTTTAATCTTAAGAACCTTTTCCATTCTGTGCTCCACACCCTGGAATGTCATAAGGCTCTCTCTAATCACCTTCTTGTCTATTTTAATGGCTTTAGCTGCAATTGCTGCTGCCATTGAGTTGTATATATTGTGTTTGCCTTGTAAAGCAAGCTCCTGCAGATATATGTAATCTGTCTCTCCGTTATATTTTATGCAGATTTGGTCATCTTTTGCATATGCACCCTCTTCAACCTCAGTTTCTTGAGAGAAAGGTAGCATTTGGGCTCTAAGAAGAATCTTGTTAAGCTTTCCAATTGTAATAGGATCATCCTGACAGAAGATAAAACAATCTTCTTCTTTCATATTTTGTGTAATCCTGAATTTGGAGTTGATGTAGTTTTGCATATTGAACTCATATCTGTCCAAATGGTCAGGGGTAATGTTCATTAATATGGCAATGTCTGCTTTAAATTCATACATTCCATCCAGCTGGAAGCTGCTAAGCTCCAAAACATAGTAGTCATAGTTCTCTGTAGCAACCTGGTATGCGTAGCTTTGTCCAATATTTCCTGCCAATCCTACATTTAGGCCAGCATTCTTTAACATATAGTAAATTAAAGAGGTAGTGGTGGTTTTACCATTGCTGCCAGTTATGCAGATCTTTTTTGCGTTACAATATCTTCCTGCAAATTCAATTTCTGATATTATTCTTATCCCTTTCTCTTTTATTGAAAGAATCAATGGAACATCTTCTGGTATTCCAGGGCTTTTGATAACCTCATTTGCATTAAGGATTTTCTCCATTGAATGATTCCCCTCTTCCCACTCAATTTCCCATTTGTTAAGCATGTCTTTGGCAGACTCTTTAAGTTTTCCGCCATCGCTTAGGAATACATCAAATCCTTTAACTTTTGCAAGTATTGCAGAACCTACGCCGCTCTCTCCACCGCCAAGAACAACTATTCTTTGCATAACTATCTGATTTTTAATGTTAGTATTGTTATAGCACAAAGTAAAATTGCAATAATCCAGAATCTTACAACTATTTTAGCTTCTGGTATAGCTTTTTTAGGTGTCTGGATAAGTGCCTCTATACCCTCTTTCTGAAAATGGTGATGGATAGGACTCATTTTGAATACGCGTCTTCCCTCGCCATATTTCTTTTTAGTGTATTTGAAGTAATATCTCTGTATTATAACCGACAAACTCTCAACAAAGAAGATTCCGCACAAAATAGGAATCAGCAACTCTTTTCTTATGATTATTGCTGCCACTGCAATGATTCCACCCAAAGCAAGACTTCCGGTATCTCCCATAAACACTTGTGCTGGGAATGTATTGTACCACAAGAATCCAACAAGTGCACCAATAAACGCAGCCATAAATATTACAACCTCACCTGTGAATGGGATGTACATTATATTAAGGTATGATGCGTATATTGAGTTTCCCGACAAATATGCAAGTATTGCAATGGTAATTCCTATAAATGCCGAGATGCCTGTGGCCAATCCATCCATACCGTCTGTAAGGTTGGAGCCGTTGGATACGGCAGTAATCACAAATATTATTATTACAATGTAAATTATCCAGCTTGTAATTTCACCCCATTTCCCATTGAATGGAGACAACCATTTATAGTTGAACTCATTGTCTTTTACAAATGGGATTGTTGTAATTGTACTTTTGGCATCCTTAAAGTAAACAACAGATGTATGGTAGGTCTCTTGTTGTATCTCTGCGTGGGCATTTGCCTCTTTGGCAGAAGCTTTTTCTCTAATTATTACATTAGAGTTAAAACATAGAACCAAACCAACTACAAGTCCTAAGGTTGCCTGTCCAATTATTTTGTATTTGCCGCTTAGGCCATCCTTGTTTTTCTTGAATACTTTAATTGAGTCATCAAGGAAACCAATGAATCCCAACCATATTGTTGATACAATCAGAAGTTTTATATAGATGTTTGTAAGATCTCCAAACAATAGGGCAGGGATAAGGATTGAAAGAAGAATGATGATACCACCCATTGTTGGGGTCCCTTTCTTTTGCATCTGACCTTCTAGTCCCAAATCTCTGATCTCTTCTCCAATCTGTTTCTTTTGAAGCCTTTTTATGATTTTTGGACCAAGATACAATCCAACCAAAAGAGCTGTTATAAGTGAGATAAAGGCTCTGAAGGTTATGTACTGCATTAATCCAATACCTGGAAAATCATAACCTGCGTCTTGTAAATATTCAAATAAATGATATATCATTTTCTTTAGTTTTTAGATTCTTTAAGCATTTGGAATGCCTCTTTTATTTTCTCTTTGTCGTCAAAGTGGTGTTTTACGCCATTTACAATCTGGTAATCTTCATGTCCTTTTCCTGCAACCAGAATTATTGACCCCTCTTTTGCTGTAAGTATTGCTGTCTTAATGGCTTCTTCTCTATTTGATATGAATAGAGATTTTGCCCTTGCTTTAATGTCCATTCCAGCTTTGATATCGGCAATAATCTCTTCTGGATTTTCATTTCTTGGGTTGTCTGATGTTACAATAACTCTATTTGCATACTTTGCTGCAATGGATCCCATCTCTGGACGCTTTGTCTTGTCTCTGTTTCCTCCGCAGCCAAATACACAGATAAGGTCTCCTTGGCAATCCAACTCCTTTAGGGTAACCAAAACGTTCTCCAGTGCATCGGGAGTATGGGCATAATCAACAGCAGCTATTATATCATTCTCCCCTTTAAAGTATTCCAGTCTTCCCGCTACAGAGGTAAGTTCACTCATTATTCTAATTACCTCCTCTTGTTTTGCCCCCAACAGAATGGCTGTTGCATATACAGCGGTAAGGTTAGAGGCATTATATGAACCAATGAATCGGCACCATACTTCTGTGTTGTTTATGTTAAGGAGCATTCCCTCTATTGTTTTCTCAAGAATTTTTACTCTAAAGTCTGCCCAATTTCTGCAAGAGTATCTGTATACTTTGGCAGATGTGTTCTGTACCATTACATCACCATTCTTGTCATCTAT
>JAFYMJ010000284.1 GCA_017556665.1 Bacteroidales bacterium | reverse complement strand
GTGCGTTGGATGATATGCTCATAATAAATAATTTATTATACAAATATAATAATTTGCTATCTTTATACCGCAAACAATTTGCGTTTTTAAAACAGAGCTATATGGAACATAACTCAGTATTGTCGTACGCCTTGTTGGTGTTCACTTCATTCTTTACTCTTGTAAACCCAATCAGTATACTTCCGGTATATCTTGGACTCACTTCAGAACTGCCAAATAAAGAGAAACTCCTTATTGCAAGCCGTGCCGTATTTGCCGCGCTGCTTATTCTTCTAGGATTTGCATTCTCCGGACAGTTCCTTTTCAAATTTTTTGGAATCTCTGTAGACAGTTTCAGAATTGTAGGTGGAGCTATTTTCTTTGTTGTGGGATTTGACATGCTAAATGCAAGACTCTCTCCAATTAAGGGTGGAAAGGATGATATCAATAAAGCAGCCAAAGATATTGCAATTACTCCACTTGCTATGCCAATGCTATGTGGTCCTGGAGCAATCACCAACGCAATTGTATTGATGGAAGACGCATATACAATTCCTCACAAGATAGCTTTTGTTGTTTCTGTTATGGTAGTTCTTCTTTTGAGCTATCTGATCTTTGCATTCTCAACAAGAATTGTAAAATATTTGGGAGAAACAGGCATCAACGTTATGCTCCGCATTATGGGACTGATCATTATGGTCATTGCTGTTGAATTCTTTATGGCAGGTATAAGGCCGTTCATCAATTCATTCATAGGATAATGGACATTAAAGAAGAGAAGAAAGAGATCCGCAAACATATCCGGACCTTAAAAGGGGAGCAAAGTATGGCGGAAAAGGAATCTGCATCTGAAAAGATAGCACAGAAACTCCTTAAGCTGGATGAAATTTCCTCATCACACACAATCCTTCTCTATCATTCTCTTCCCGACGAAGTACTTACAGAGAAACTCATTCACTACCTTCACAGTCCTGAAGGAGGAAGCAAAAGAATCATTCTTCCTATAGTAGATGGAGAATACCTTACCCTAAAAGAATATACTCCCGACAAACTTGAATGCGGATATAGAAGCATTATGGAGCCGTCGGGAGGAAGAATTATTGATCCTGCAGAGGTGGAATTTGCAGTTATTCCAGGTATGGCATTTGATTCAGTATGCAACAGAATGGGTAGGGGAAAGGGATTCTATGACAAACTTCTTCCTCACCTAAATTGCAAGAAAGTGGGTTTGTCTTATGATTTTCAGATAGTAGAGAGAATACCATGCGATGAGCATGACATGCCACTGGATATGGTAATTTCAGAATCTTACGTTTATTGCAGACCGTTATAGTTAAGATAGCTGAAAACCAAAGAATCAATCTCTTTGTAGTAGCTTTCAGCATTAATCTTAATGAATGCATTTCTTGATACAAATGCAGGATTTACTAGCTCTTTAATCACTTTCTCTTTATAGAATACTTGATCAAACAGAGGACTCAAAAGCACGTCTGTATTTTCAGCCTCAATATATGAAAGGACACTTTTTGGAAGTTCAGTCTTAAGGGAATCATCATTGAAGCATTTTCCCGATGCATATACTTTATCTATTTTATAACCTTCTTTGACATTAAACGACAAGTCTATATCCTGATAATTATGATTGATTATTACGGCGTAGATACAATTTTCCGCATAATGCTCGGTTATGAAAATATTCTTCTCCTCGGTGGTAATAATTTTATCATAGAACACCG
>JAFYMJ010000283.1 GCA_017556665.1 Bacteroidales bacterium | reverse complement strand
GAAAAACTCTTTTGGCCAAGGCAGTAGCAGGTGAAGCAAAAGTACCATTCTTTTCAATGTCAGGTTCTGATTTTGTTGAGATGTTTGTGGGTGTGGGAGCATCAAGGGTAAGGGACTTGTTCAAGCAAGCAAAAGAGAAAGCTCCATGTATTGTCTTTATTGATGAGATTGATGCTGTGGGAAGAGCAAGGGGTAAGAATACAGGCTTTTCAAGCAATGACGAGAGAGAGAATACCCTTAACCAGCTGTTGACAGAGATGGATGGTTTTGGTACAAATTCGGGAGTCATTATTCTGGCAGCTACAAACAGGGCAGATATTCTTGACAAAGCATTGATGAGAGCCGGTAGGTTTGACAGACAAATTCATGTAGATTTGCCTGAGCTTAAAGAGAGAGAGGCTATCTTTAATGTCCATTTGGCAAAATTAAAATTGGACAAAGATTTGGATACTGCATTCTTGTCAAAACAAACCCCTGGATTCTCTGGTGCCGATATTGCAAATGTATGTAATGAGGCAGCCCTTATTGCAGCCAGACACAACAAGCAATCTATCGGGAAACAGGATTTCTTGGATGCTATTGACAGAATAGTAGGTGGATTGGAGAAGAGAAGCAAAATTATTCCTCCGCATGAGAAAAAGACAATAGCTTTCCATGAGGCTGGACATGCTACTGTAAGCTGGTTATTGCCTAATGCAAATCCGCTTCTTAAAGTAACCATTATTCCAAGAGGCAAAGCTTTAGGTGCAGCATGGTATCTTCCAGAGGAGAGACAGATTACAACCAAAGAGCAGATGATGGATGAGATGGCTGCAACTATTGGTGGCAGGGTAGCGGAAGAGATTATAAACGGCAGAATCTCTACCGGTGCATTGTCTGATCTTGAGAAACTTACAAAACAGGCATACGCAATGGTAAGTTACTTTGGTATGAGTGAGAAAGTTGGACATGTATCTTTCTATGATTCATCTGATGGTTACGGATTCAACAAACCATATAGTGAGAAGACTGCAGAGCTTATAGATAAAGAGGCAAAAGAGCTTATTGACGCAGCTCATGCAAAAGCAACAGAGGTCTTGAAAGCAAATATGGAAGGCTTTACCAAACTTGCAAATCTGCTTTTGGAAAGAGAGGTTATCTTCTCCGACGACCTTGAGAATATATTTGGCCCTAGAGAAAAGAAGGAGGAGGAGTTGTTGCAGGAGAAAGAGAGTGAGACCAAAGAAGAGATGGAGGTAAAAGAAAACGAATAATTGCATTATAGATGAAGAATTTTATAATCCGCGCATTAAGTGGGATAGTTTTTGGTGTATTGGTAATTGGAGCTACTTTATTTAGCCCAATTACCTTTGCCGTTATATTTGGCTTGATAATGTGTATAACATTGTATGAGTATCAGAATATAACAATGGGTAAATGGTGTTATAAAGGGAATTGTTTCTCAAGAACAATGTCAATGTTGGCTGCCATAACACTTTTTGTAAGTTCCTTTGTGGTACTTAAACAGAATTTGGATCCAACAATCCTTATTGTAAATGTAATTCCGCTAATTGGACTGTTTGTCCTTAATCTGTATGTAAAGGGTTATAATGTTAGAGAGGAGGGCAAGACAAATGGTTATGAACTGATTGCACACTCTTTGTATGGTTATATGTATGTTGCAGTGCCATTCTCTCTAATGAATGTAGCTGCATTCCACAGTGCGGAATATAATGGATTCTTTATTCTGGGGATGATAATTATCCTATGGTGTACAGACGTTGGAGCTTATCTTTTTGGTTCATTGTTGGGACAGAGATTCAACAATAAACTCTTCCCGTCAATATCTCCAAAGAAAAGTT
>JAFYMJ010000029.1 GCA_017556665.1 Bacteroidales bacterium | reverse complement strand
TTACTTTAAAATCACTCTGTTCCTCAAAAGACCGCTCATCAAAATCCATGAAGTATTTCTTTACCACTCTAAAATCATTCTTTACTATAGGCTCAATGAAAGAGATCTCTCCAATTTCATATGTGGTAGCTCTTTTTCCTTTGGCCTTGTAACTTTTCTTCCCTATAAACTCGTCTACATTAATGACTTCGTCCTCTCTTTTTGCGTTCTTTCCTGTAAATTTAAGGAGAACCTGAGGATATTCGTCGGCCGACAATTCTATAAATCTTGAACCTGGAGCATCTGAAATGAATAGGGTAGGGACATTGTCGTTCTGCTCAAAGCTGAAACGTTTTATGTAGTATGTGTTTGACTCTCCGTCAAAATAGATGGCACTGTATGTCTGCTCAGTATCAAGTTTTTCAATCTTTAGAAGATCTCCCTGATATCTGTTGCTTAAATCAAAATTGGTTGTATAGAAGGTCCCATTCTTAAAGATTGCAAGAATCTTGTCATCTGTGTGGAATTCACCAAGGAATGTGCCTCTGCTGTCCTCGTTAAGCCTGTTTATATCTGTGTCAAACCATATTGGCTTACCTCCAATTGTAGAGACACCTTTAGATTTAAGTTGAATCTTGTGAATTGGATTCTTTGAAAGTATATTGCCCATTGAGGCTCTTCCTTTAATGGCAATACTTGCAAAGTTGAACTCAAATATAAGTTTCTTAAGTTTTGCTTTTGGTTTAAGGAATACTTTAAGTATCTCTGCTTCTGCATTTGAGTTGGCGGAGAACCATGTTATAACAGAGCCAGGAGTCCCTTTGGTAAGGTCATACCACTTGTCTCTTGTAACACTTGTAACGGCAAATCTTTTAACATATGTGGTACCGGTTTCACCCTCAAGTGAATACTTGCCGTCTCTGTAGGCTACATTGTATATTGTGCGTTCGTCATTCTTGTTGAATACTGCAACATGCAGTATATCTTTGCCAATGAATGCTTTGCCAGTAATTTTGGTAACAATGTATTTTCCGTTTTTAAGGAAAACTATAATGTCGTCTATATCTGAGCAATCGCAGATAAACTCTGCATTGTCATCTTTCTTTAGATCCATACCAACAAAACCTTCGTTCTTGTTGGCGTAAAGTTTGGCGTTGGTCACAACAACTTTGGTAGCCTGGATTGTTTCAAAGTTGCTTATCTCTGTAAGCCTTGGGTATTTGTATGCGTATTTCTTTTTAAGTCTCTCAAAATGTGCAATAGTGAATGCAGTAAGATGCTCAAGATTGTATTTGACGCTCTCCATCTCCTCTTCTATCTTTGCTATTCTTGAGTCAACCTCCTTAACGTCAAACTTGGAGATTTTTCTTACCGGTTTCTCTACAAGTTTGTTGATGTCTTCCATAGTAATAGGAGCACGTAGAAGAGATTGGTACTCTGCCATTTTATTGTAGACATCCTGCAGTTGGGTATCCCAAGATGCAGCATCGTTCTCAAGTATTCTGTAGACTTTGTTTTCAAAGAATATTTTCTCTAGAGAATAGTAGTGCCAGCTGTTGTTAAGTTCGCCCAATCTAATCTCAAGTTCTCTGCCCAGCAGTTCTTTTGTATAGTCTGTGTTTGTACGTAGAATTTGGTCAACCCCAATGAAATGAGGTTGCTTGTCCATAATTACGCAAGCATTTGGAGAAATGGATACCTCGCAATCTGTAAATGCGTATAATGCATCTATAGTTTTGTCGGGAGAAATATCATTGGAAAGGTGAATGACAATCTCTGCGTTCTGTGCAGTATTGTCATCTACCTTTTTAATTTTTATTTTACCTTTTTCGTTTGCAGATATAATGCTTTCAATTAGGGCAGATGTGTTTTTTCCAAAAGGGATCTCTGTAATTACCAAGGTCTTTTTGTCCTGTTTGGTAATTTTTGCCCTTATTTTTACAGCTCCACCCCTTAATCCTTTATTGTATTTGCTGCAGTCAATTAATCCTCCAGTTGGAAAATCTGGATAAAGTTCAAACTCTTCTCCTTTCAAATGTGCAATAGCTGCATCTATCACCTCTCCAAAATTGTGCGGAAGGATTTTTGATGCCAGTCCAACGGCAATACCTTCAACTCCTTGCACCAGTA
>JAFYMJ010000282.1 GCA_017556665.1 Bacteroidales bacterium | reverse complement strand
TGTCCTATACTTGTAGACTTGCATTTCTGGTACAAAAGTTCCAGGCATTTCATGTTTAAAGTATCATGATATGATTCTATGTCATCCATTCTGGCTTCCTCTCCAAGAATATAAACTTCTAGTGCGTTTTCCAGCTCCAAATCATCAATATCAATTTTTGAGTTGCGGTTTCCATAGTAAAATACAACTCTATCTTGCGCATCTGTTGTTAGCTCAGAAAATAGTTCTTTTCTAAAAATCTCTATGTCTCTTGATGTTTGAATAAGTATGTATCGGTTTGCATTCTTTTGTTTGTTAAACAGTTGCTTTACAATACCTGAAACCATGTCATTTCCACCTATAATGATGTAGTGGGGATGCTTTTTGAAAAAGCGACTATATCTAAGAGTTCCTTTTAACCACTTCTCTTTTCTGTTATCAATGTTTGTAATAATAGAAGATATCAGCAGACCATTTAGCAATATAACACCTAAAATTGCTATGATTACGGATAAATCTCTTCCTGCTTTTGTAGTGGTCATATGTTGGTTGCCAGCATCCATATAATGTAACATAATGCTCCAGAATAGGGATGGAGATTTTTGACCTTGTTTTAGAGTATCTGAATATGCACTGGGGTATCTTCTCTCTATATGGCTAATTGTGGAGATAACATCGTTGCCAGCACTTTGAATATCTTTTGTGAATTTTATTACTTTTAAAGTGTCAATGTTTTCTTTCTGTGATTCTATATACAGATTTTCATCAAAAACCATTTCTTTAGGTGACCATTTGTATTTGGTACTTAATGTAGCTAGAAGCACAATAGTGCAAATAATGCATGGGACAGATAGAACCATAAATCCTATTTTATATATAAAATTGTCCTTAACAAAGTGTAAATCAAATTTTACTCTGTTGTCAAATAAAAGATATGCAATGTATCCAATATAGCAGCCGCCAAAAAAACCAATTATTGAAATAAGAGTTTTAACCCAAGTACTGTCTTGTGAAAAAATACCGCATATGACAGCAGTGGCAGTTATGTAGAATAGTATATGAATGAATTTATTTAGGAACTGGATTAATCTACTCATTTTGTTAGACTTTAAAGTAATAAGAATTACACAAATTTAACAAATATATTTAGAATAATCTTGTCATAAGTTTACAATTTAGAATTCTTGTTTAAATTATCTTTTGGCTATCCCCCAAATTCCTTAACTTTGGTACAATATATGTGTTGTAATAATATGGATTTAATTAATTTTTACGCTATGAAAAAGAATATTGGATTTTATATAATGCTTGGATTGGTTGTATTGGGGATTTGTGTGGTTGTTGCTGTTAGCAGTTACAGGTCTTATGACAGGGTTGTATCGGTGAAGGGATTGTGTGAGAGGGAGGTTATGGCTGATAAGGTCATTTGGCCTCTTGTTTACAAGGTTGTGGGGAATGATATGCAATCCATTTATGCAGATGTAAAGCATAAGAACAATGTTGTAAAGGAGTATCTGGTTGCCAATGGAATAAAGGGTGAGGATATTTCTGTTGCAGCTCCAAATATCATTGATCTGGAGGCTGACAGATATTCATACAACAATACCAAACCATACAGATATAATGTTACCTCTGTAATAACTGTGGCATCAAGGGATGTTGAAAAGGTTAGGGAACTTATCTCAAAGCAGGGTGACCTCATATCCAAAGGGGTGGCAATTGTAAGTGGTGAGTATGATTACAGGACAACTTATGAGTTTACCGGTCTTAATGAGATTAAGCCTCAAATGATTGAAGAGGCAACAGCAAATGCCCGTATGGCTGCCCAGAAGTTTGCAGATGATTCAGAGAGCAATCTTGGTAAGATCAAAAGGGCCAATCAGGGGCAGTTCTCGGTTGAGGCAAGGGATGCAAACACCCCATACATTAAGAAAGTAAGGGCTGTTATTAGTGTAGACTATTATCTTAAATAGCGTTTATTGCATTATCAGCCAAAGGAACTGGTAGATAAGTCGTATACGTTTGTCAAGAACTTCAAAAGAGACATTTGAGAGATCATCTGTCTCTTTATTTGTATGGTCTGTTATTCCCGATGTAAACAGCAGTGCAGGAACTCCTATCTCTGTAAATGACTGTTGGTCTGATAGTCTGTAGAAGATGTTGTAGAATTGTTGACTGTTGTAATAGGTATGGTCTATATCAAGGTTAAGGCCAAATGTTGTATTGGCAAATTCAAGTGCAGACCTGTTCCATTTTCCCAGTTTGTCTGCTCCCAGAACAAGAAGATACTCTTTGTTTTTCCCAGGGGGAACAAGGTTGCTTCCCATCTGGTCCAAATTTATCATACATTCAATCTCGCTTGGGGCTATGCCACTCTTTTGGACAAAGGTTCTGCTTCCCAGCATGCTCATATTGTTTGCATCAAAAGCAACAAACACAATGTTGAATTTTCCCCCTCCGCACTCGCTGAATTTTTTGCCGTATGCCTGTGCAATTTGCAGAAGAGCTGTAACACCAGAGGCATTGTCATCTGCTCCGGGATAAAGTTTTTCTCCAATAAGGCCAATATTATCAAAATGTGCCCCAACTACAATATATTTTGCTCTTTTGTTCTTTGCTGGAATATAGCCAATTACATTACCACCTTTTCCGCTGTATTTTGGCAGATGGAACTCCTGTACATACCCTTTGGCAGAAAGTGGCAACAAACCATACTTTTCAAACTCTGCACATATGTAGTTTCTGCAATCAAGATTCCCTTTAGATGCAACACTTCTTCCTCCTGTCTGGTATGAGGTTAGAAATGTCATGTGCTTTTCCTGTACCTCTTTGTGTATAATATAGTTATACCTCTGGGATGAGTGTATTACCTGTCCCGACAAACCATTTGGAAAAAGTATAATCAGAAAGGAAATTAGTGCAAAGAGAAAGAATATAGTTTTGTTGTTAATTTTCATTAAAAGGGATTTATTATCTTTGCAAAATTACGGTAAAATTTTCAATGAAAAGCAAACGCAAACATAAGTTTATAAAATATTTATTTGTATATGTACCATGTTGGTTTGTAATAATCACATTATCATGGGTTTTACTGTTAAAATATGTGCCGGTATACTATACTCCGCTAATGGCTGTAAGGAGTTATGAGTATAGAAATGACAGTTCTTTTAAGACGTATAAAACTTGGAAAAACTTAGAAGATATCTCCATAAACCTGTCAATGGCGGTAATTGTTGCAGAAGATGCAAGGTTTGCCAGCCATTCTGGCTTTGATTTTGTTGAGATAAAAAATGCGGTGGAGGATGCCCAAAAAGGAAAAAAGCTTAGGGGTGCAAGTACAATTAGTCAGCAAACTGCCAAAAATGTATTCTGTTACCCAAGTGACGGGTGGATACGAAAAGGTTTTGAGGCATATTTCACTTTTCTGATTGAAAAGATTTGGGGTAAGAGAAGAATTTTGGAGGTTTATTTGAATGTGGCAGAGATGGGGAAAGGGATATATGGGGCAGAGGCTGCTGCAGAGAGACTATTCCATA
>JAFYMJ010000028.1 GCA_017556665.1 Bacteroidales bacterium | reverse complement strand
TAACTGCCTGTTTCTGCTGTAGCATAAATGCCAGGAACATCCCTTAAAAGCTCTGGATAAGTTCTCCCTGTAGAACTTACAAGAATCTCTTTTTCATCAATGTCTACCAGCCTCAAAGGGGAGAGTGCCTTGTTTTTTACTCCCGACGAAACAGTAATTTCCTTTAGAATAAATGTTTGAGTTGAGTCTGATTGTTGGCCTTTGGCCTCTTTAATGGATACAAAAGAAAAAACAAGCGCTATTGCGCATAGCCTAAAAATGAAATTTTTACACATAATAAATAAAATTTTTCTTCCATCCAGACTTTAACTGTTGGTGCCGTAGTTTCAACGGCTCGGCCCTTGCGGGTTCGCGGACTGTACCGCCAGTGAGGATTTTCACCTCGCCCTGAAAGATTTTAGTTACAATAGTACAAATATACTTAAAAAACTAGTTGTTGACAAGAGCTATAGCTGCAATTGACTCCACAATAACTGGGCATCTTAGTGCAATACAGGCATCGTGGCGCCCTTTTACAGAGAAATCAACCATTTTGTTGGAGATGAATGCAAATGTATTCTGAGTCTTGCTTATACTTGATGTTGGCTTTACAGAAACCCTAAAGACTAAATCGTTTCCATTTGATATCCCTCCGTTTATGCCACCTGCTCCATTAGTTGCGGTATGTCCCTCTATGTCTATATAGCAATCGTTATGTTCACTTCCTTTCATTCCGGCAGCCTTAAAGCCATCTCCAAACTCAATGCCTCTTATCCCTGGAATTGAGAATGCAAGATGCGATATTTGAGATTCAAGGGAATCAAAGAAAGGCTCTCCTAGTCCAATAGGGACATTGCTGCATCTGCACTCAATAACTCCACCCAATGAATCCCCTTCTGCCATAGCCTCCTCAATGGCCTTGCTCCATACTTCAGGCATTTGCTCCTTACACTCTGCCGGTCTGTCAATTCCTCCAATAGAGCTGATTGTAGCCTCTATATTTATGTTTCCCAACATTTTCTTGGCAACTACACCTGCAGCAACCAGAACAAGGGTAATTCTTCCAGAAAAATGGCCGCCACCTCTAATGTCATTGTAGAAGTTGTACTTTGCCTGAGCTACAAAATCTGCGTGGCCGGGCCTTGGGGTGTCTCTAAATTCAGAGTAATCAGATGAACGTGTGTTTGTGTTCTCAAATACAACAGTCAGCGGAGCTCCTGTGGTACACCCTTCATAAACGCCACTTACGATTTTGGGCATATCTGCTTCAATTCTTGGGGTGGTGCCTCTGCCACCACTTTTTCTCCTTTGTAAAGCAGGTATAAAGTCGTCGGCCGACAATGAAATGCCTGCAGGGACTCCATCCATTACTACACCTATAAGTTCTCCATGGGACTCTCCAAAAATTGAAAGTCTGAATTTTGTTCCGTAACTGTTCATTATTGTTTCCTTAATTTTTCCACAAATGTTGGAAAAGATTTATCTATGCATTTGGTTGAATCAATCTTTATAATTTTATCTGTAAAGATTGAGGCAATGTACAAGCTCATTGCTATGCGGTGATCATTATGGCCAAGGGTATTTACAATATCTGCTTTGCCAGATCTCTGTTTGCCGCAACCGCTAATATACATATTATTATTGTCAATATTTATAGAAGCCCCCAATTTGGTAAGCTCGCTATATACGGTCTGGGCTCTGTTGCTCTCTTTTTGTGCTAATCTTTCAACCCCTTTTAGAGTTGTGCTGCAATTGGCATAGTGTGCAAGTACTGCTGCAATTGGGAATAGATCTGGGGAGTTTGTAAGGTCTGCCTCCACATTGCCAGGTTGCTCAGATATTGCACAAATGGTTATATCTTTCAACTCATTGCAAAGGTTCTCTTCTGGTGCACTAACCTTAATCTCTGCTCCGTATTTTTTAAGCAGATTAAGGATAAATTCGTCGGCTTGAGCAGAGTTATAAGGCATATTCTTAAGAGTTATCCCTTTATGCAATGCACCTGCTACAGCAAAATATGCAGCGGAGCTCCAGTCTG
>JAFYMJ010000281.1 GCA_017556665.1 Bacteroidales bacterium | reverse complement strand
TTTGCTGAAAAAAATAAAAGTGATGTTATTTATATTGTAATTAAGGCTGTACTGAAAGGTTTGTTTCTGTCTGTGGTATTATTGGCAAATTTAAAGCAACCTGTTTCTAATCCTAGAATTAGAACAACTTGCAAAACAGCTATATAGGACATTATTTCTGAGTATGCTCCGTACTGGTCCAAAGTAAGGATTCGGGTGTATATGGGGACAAAGAAAAAGTTAATTATCCTTGCCAATATTGTACTCATGCCATATATGGCTGTCTCTCCTGCTAATTTTTTTAGAACTCCCATTACAATACTCAAAATTTCTCTTCAAAGGTATAAAATTATTTCTGTTTATATTTATTACATTTGTATTGCAAAAGAAATTATTAACATAAAACATATTGGATATGAAATTTAGAGTATTGAGTATTATTGCAATTGCCTCTTTGGCATTGTTTGCTTGTAAAGGTGGTTCAAAAAGCGGTGAGGCAGTCCCTCAACCTGCTCCAGAGGTAAAGACAGAGCCTGCTTTGGCTTTTTGTCCAGATTCATTAGGTGAGGAGCCTGTATTTGACATTGTAACAACAAAAGGAACAATCAAGATTAAACTTTACAAAGAGACCCCTTTGCATAGAGACAACTTTGTAAAACTTGCTTCAAAAAGATTTTATGATAATATTTTGTTCCACAGAGTAATTAAGCATTTTATGATTCAGGTAGGTGATCCTTTTACAAAGGATGCTTCTAAAGATCCTAAACTATATGGAACAGGCGGTCCTGGATATACAGTTCCTGCAGAGATCCTTCCTCAGTTCAACCACAAGAAAGGTGCTTTGGCTGCTGCAAGAAAGGCTGATAAGGCAAATCCAAACAGAGAGTCGTCGGGAAGCCAATTCTATATTGTGCATGATGCTGGAACATGTGCCCAACTTGATGGACAGTACACAATCTTTGGTGAGACACTGGAGGGTTTTGAGGTTATTGATGCCATTGCCGGTGTAGAGGTGCAACAGCCTAAGAATCTTCCATTAGAGCCAATTAAGGTTATTAGCATTTTACCTGCCCAATAGAGAAAAAAACTTTGTAGTTTAAAAAAAACCGCATATATTTGCACGCCTTTTCTCGAGAAGATAAGGAAGTTATAAAAAGTATTTATTTTTAAACTCACAGTTATGTCTGTAAAAATTAGATTGGCTCGCCACGGTAAAAAGAACTATCCTTTTTATCACATTGTAGTGGCTGACAGCAGAGCACCACGTGATGGTCGCTTTATTGAACTTATTGGAACTTACAATCCAAACACTAACCCTGCATCTATCACTCTTAACAATGAGAAAGCTCTTAAATGGTTAGGTCATGGTGCACAACCAACTGATACTTGTAGAAGAATTCTTTCTTACAAAGGTGTGCTTCTTAAAAAACACCTTCTAGAGGGTGTTAAGAAAGGTGCTCTTACTCTTGAGCAAGCTGAGGCTAAATTCGAGGCTTGGGTTGCAGAGAAAGAGGCTAAAGTAAGCAACAAAAAAGCTTCTCTAGCTCAAAGTGCAAGTGCAGCTAAGAAAGCAGCTTTAGAGGCTGAGGCTAAAGTTAATGCCGATAGAGCAGCTGAGCTAGCAAAGAAAAAAGCAGAGGCTGAGGCAGCTAAAGCAGCAGCTGAGGCTGAGGCTAACGCAGAGGCAGAGGCTCCTGCAGCTGAGGAAACAACTGAGGCTTAATTGCAATGTTGCGCAAAGTGACAGATAAAGATTTGTTGCCTGTAGCGCAAGTTGTAAAATCTTACGATACAAAGGGTGAGGTTTTAATAAGATTGACCTCTTCTGTGTTTGAAGATTATAACTTTAAAGAACCGGTGTACCTGTTTTTTGATGGGTTGCCGGTTCCTTTTTTTGTAGTAAGTTACAAAGAGAAAGGTTCGTCGGGAGCATTGGTAAAATTTGAAACGGTAAATGATCTTTCTCATGCCACAGAAATTATCAAGAAACAGATTTTTGTAGATAAAAATTCTGTTGAGCCGGAGCAGTTGGAGCAAGATGACGATTCGGCTATGGCGGCATTCCTTATAGGATTTGAACTTCTAAATGAAAATGGAGAGTCTGTAGGTTCAATTACAGATTATTACAATTATCCTGGAAACCCATGCATTGAAATAAACTCAGATGTATTGGTCCCTTTTAATGAGGATCTTATTCTTGGAGTTGATGCCAAAAATAAGGTTATGCAAATGACTATTCCAAACGGTTTGCTATAGCTCTGCTGCTATTTTGGAGAGGCGTAGCTCTCCTGATATTTCTTAGGGGTAATTCCTGTATTTTTCTTAAAAAATTTTCCAAAAGTAGACTGGTCTGCAAAATTGAGTGCATCTACAACCTGTACAATGGTTGTGCCTGGTGTTCTAAGAAGAGCTTTGGCTCTGGCTATAATTTCTGTTGCAATCATCTCCGTGGCAGTTTTTCCTGTTGCCTCTTTTAGAATTAAAGACAAGTATTGTGTACTTATGCACATTTGATTGGAATAGAAAGATGGAGAGTGCTCCTTGTCTGCATATTTGTGCATAAGGGAGACAAACTGGTGCATAAGCAAATCTTTTCTTGGCAATATTCCTTTGTTGTTTTGTTGGTTGTCTATAGTTGTGTATATATTGCTTATTTCAAGAATAAGATTGTAGAAAGTATTGTGCAGCATATCTTTTATATAGTTATGCTCATTCAATCTCATGTAATAAAAAATTCTGTCTATGCTGTATTTTAGGGCATATGCCTGTTCTTCTGAAAGTTGCGTTCCAGGAGATTCTTTTATGTCTACAAACCTGCTGCTTGGAATTGGTTTGCGGTCCAATATTGTATCTATTACAAAAGTTTCTGAGAATGAAAGGAAATATGCCATAAATTCAGCACTTGTATTATCTATCCTTATAGACGAGCCTGGCCCAATTACAACCCAAAAGTTCTTTTTGAACTGGTGATTCTTGTAATTTATGGTTATGTCTATACTCCCCGACAAAATTAGGATTAGGG
>JAFYMJ010000280.1 GCA_017556665.1 Bacteroidales bacterium | reverse complement strand
AGCGTTTGCATTAATCTCATCTTGGAAGATAGGAAGAATACATTTGTAGAAAGTTTTGGTATCAATAATTTTCTCTCTGTGAGCAATACCTGCACCATTAATCTCATCATTGAACTCAATAGTTCTACCAAGTCTTAGCATATCCCAATATCTTTGACCCTCACCAAACATCTCTTTAGATTTCTCATCAAGAATCATATCTAAAGTAACAGTTGAACCAGTTGCAGGAGCCAAATTTGGTGAACGTTTTCTAATTGCATTCAAATACTCTGCAGCTTTATCTTTATCAGATGCTAAAGCAGCCTCTGCAGCAATTAGATAAATCTCTGAAAGACGGATAAGTTTAACGTTACATGAAGTAGCTGAACCTTTCTCAGGATCATCACCTACCATGCTAACACCACCTAAATATTTGTAGCAAGAACCCATTCTGTCACCTTGACCAGCAAACTCAGTCTTGTCGTAAGACTCACTCTTCTCGTCATATGACATAACACCATGTCTAACATCGTCTGGATCCTCTGCCAATCTTGCGATAAAGTAATCAGAAGCACCATAAAAACCTAGACAAGATTTGCTGTAGTGTCCTTGACGGCTATAGTAAGCACCTAGTGAACTTGTACCTAAATCGTTCTCTGTAGGAAGCATAGCCAACTCAAAAATTGACTCAGAGCTGTATGATTTTGACCATGAAGCTACCCACTCGTCATTATCATAAAGTGTGTAAACTTTGCTATTGATAATCTCTTCTGCAGCTGCCAATGCACTTGCATTATTACCCATTGTCAAATGTACTCTAGCTTGCAATGCAACGTTACCATAATAGTTAATGAAACCACTTGATTTTGATTTTGAAATAACAGATGCACCAGCTGTCAAATCCTCAAGAATTTGATCATAAATCTCTTTTACAGTAGCTCTTAGAGGTTGAGAAGCAGCATCAATTACAGTAGTAATTTTAGGAACGCCCCAATCAGTACCTGGAGTACCTTGAGTGTATGATTTACCATATAATCTTACAAGATCAAAATAAATCATAGCTCTTAGAGTATAAGCTTGACCTTTAATGTTGTCAAAGTTCTCGATGTTATTTGAATCAGACTCAATTTTTGCAATATTCTCCAACAAGTTGTTGATTTGAAGAATAATGTTGTAACCTACTGTCCAGAATCCTGAATAAGTACCAGAAGATGGAGAGTGGTTGAATGAATATAAAGCGTCGTTACCTCTACCTGCAGAGTAAATTGTTAAATCGCCACCTTTTGCATCTGCATAAAGTGTAATATTTCTACCATACAAAGATGAACTTGTCATCTTGCTCATAATACCATTCATCATAATCTGAGCATCGGCAGCAGTTTTAATAGCCTCCGAAGATTCAGCCTGATTGGTTGGCTGCATATCTAGGAAATCATCACATGAAGCCAATGCAAAAATTCCTAGGACTGCTAAAAGAATAATATTTAATTTTTTCATTGTATCAACTTTTTAATAATTAGAATGTGAACTCTAGACCAAATGTATAAGTCTTACCGTAAGGAGTCTCCCAACCTCTTGTACCGTATGTGTTAACCTCAGGATCTACCTCATCGTAAGCAGCCCAAGTAAGAAGGTTAGTACCATTAAAGTAAACTCTTGCATTAGCTAGACCAATTTTCTTAACTAAATCTTTAGGGAATGTATAACCTACAGATAAAGTTTTTAGTCTTAAGAAGTTTGCACTGTGAATGTGACGAGATGTATACTCCATTGAGTCCTCAAGGTCAATACCTCTAACTAGAGGAACGTCTGTTACGTCGCCAACCTCTTTCCATCTGTTATCACAAGCATATTGTGATCTTACTCTCTCCCAGTAGTAACCGTCATCGTTAACGTCTTTTGCAGCACCATCATACATATGGCCACCTAGTTTGTAGATAAAGTTCAAACCTACATTGATACCTTTCCAAGAAACACTTGTATTGATACCACCATATACATCTGGAGTTGCATCACCAATAATAGTATAAGCTGCATCACCATAGTCGTATACTACATTTCTGCCATTAAGCTCAGTATCTTTGTTCTTATTGTTTGAGTAGTACATGTTTTTACCGTTTTGAGGATCAACACCTGCCCACTCGTAACCCCAGAATGCCAAAGTTGAGCAACCTTCTCTGTAAATATATTGAGCTCTTGAGTCGCTACCTGTAGGGTCTTCCCAAACAATGTCTTTACCACCGTAAAGCTCAGTTACAGAAGATTTAAGGAATGAAGCTGTAATGCTTGCGTCCCAAGTAACCTCTTTAGTTCTGATGATGTCACCTGCCAACTCAATCTCAACACCTTTATTGTTGATTGAACCTACGTTCCTAAGTGTAGAGCTGAAACCTGTTACTGTTGAAATTGGAACATTTTGTAGCAAATCCTCTGAATCTCTGTTGAAGAACTCAACAGTACCGGTTAATCTTTGATTCCAGAAACCAAACTCTAAAGCAACGTTTGCAGTGTAGTTAGTCTCCCATGACAAGTTCTTATCGGCAACTGTACTTAGAGCACCACCAGGAGCAGTCATATATTTGTTACCATAAGAAGTTAGAGATCTCCAACCATAGTTAGAAGAAGGAAGAGTACCGTTAACACCATAAGATGCTCTAATACGTAAGTTACTGATCCAATCAACATCTTTCAAGAATGCCTCATTGTTGATTTTCCAAGAACCTGCAACTGACCAGAAGTTACCCCAACGAGTCTCAGGAGCTAATCTTGAAGAACCATCACGTCTGAATGAACCTGATACATAGTATCTGCCATCATAGTTATACTCAGCTTTAGAAAGAATTGAAACAATTGAGTTACCCCAGCTGTATCCGCCAGCCTCAGTTTTACCTGCAGTAGCTACTGTATGAAGAGCACTGGTAGGAAGGTCATTACCCTCTGCTCTAGTGTAGTCAGTCTCGTTTTTCTCTGCCTCAAAACCTGCTAGAACATTTACATTGTGTTTGTCACCAAATGTTCTGTTCCAGTTTAAAGTAGTTGAAGATACTAGTTTGTATGTGTTTGTTCTCATCTCAATTACTCTACCGTTAGTATCACCCCAACCGTTAAAGTGGTTTGCACTATAGTAGATATGATCTTTAGTATTGATGTTATCATATGAGAACACAGATTTTAATGTCAATTCCTCTGGAAGGATGTGAACAGTTAAAGTCTCGTTAGCTTGAACTCTTAAAGATTTAGAAGAGTTGTCCCACTCATTTGTGTAATACAATGCATTGTATGCCAATGAACCAAATCTTGCAGTGAAAGCCTCACCTGTTTGGTAATCAATTGGATGGTAAAGACCCCATAGCAAGTTTCTTGTTTGCATGAAGTAGTTTGAACCTGTACTTCTGGTATCGTTGTAACCAGATTTGTCTGTATGGGCAATGTTAATATTTGAAGTTAACTCAACGTGTTTGCCAATTTTTTGGTTCAAGTTAACACGACCACTGATACGGCTGAACTCGTTCTCAATAGCTCTACCTTTATCTGAAGTGTAAGAGAATGAAGAATAGTAAGTACTCTTGTCTGTACCACCACTTACTGACAAATCGTAAGTTTGGTAAACAGCTGTTCTGAATAGAGCATCCTCCCAATCAAAATAGTTGTTCAATCTATCCTCGCTACCAGGTTTTACACCAATGTTCAATTTAGCATATCTGCCATTACCATCAGATGTAATGCTATAACCGTGTTTACCGAATCTGTTGTTAAGTTGTTTAAGAGCATAAGCGTTTCTTGCATCGTCTGTACTACCACCTATATCGTGGAATACCTCGTACAAGTAACTTAAGTTATCCTCTACACCACCAACCTCATAGTTTTTGGTTGCCCAACTTGGAGTAATACCCCAGCTAGCTTTGAAAGTGATGGTTGGTTTACCTAATTTACCTCTCTTAGTTGTAATCATCACAACACCATTAGCAGCACGTGAACCGTAAAGTGCAGAAGCAGCAGCATCTTTAAGAACTGTAATACTCTCAATATCACTTGGGTTCAAAGTACTCATAACGTTGTTTGTAGAGTATGTATAATCACTCATTTGACCAACATCACCAGAAGATACTGGAACACCGTCAATTACATATAGAGGCTCATTTGAAGCGTTCATTGAACCAATACCTCTAATACGAATTTCCGCAGCTGAACCAGCTTGACCAGATGATTGTGTAATTTGCAAACCTGCAACCTTACCATTAAGAGCACCCTCAAATGAAACTGAAGGAACGTCCTTAATAGCATCAGCTTTAACTAAAGAAGCAGCACCAGTATATGTGCCTTTCTTAGCTGTACCGTATGCTACAACGATTGTCTCCTCCAATTGGACTGCATCTGTCTTTAATGCAATACTAAGTTCAGATCTATTGTTTACTGGAACCGCTTGAGTTACAAAACCAATAGATGAGAAAATCAAAGTTGCATCTTTAGGAACGTTAATAGTGTAATTACCATCTAGGTCTGTAGATGTACCGTTATTAGTTCCTTGTTGTAGAACGTAAGCACCAATAATTGGTTGACCATCATCTACGCCAACTACTGTACCGGTGACAGTGATTGTCTGCGCTAGCATCATTGTAGAACATAATGCGAAAAGCGCTAGCATAATGATTTTTTTCATAGATTTTATTTTAAAGTGTGTTAATTGTTTTCTCAAAATCAAATTTAAAAATTTATTTTGCAACATACAAATAAAAT
Organism: Bacteroidales bacterium; assembly: GCA_017556665.1. Classification (GTDB taxonomy): domain Bacteria; phylum Bacteroidota; class Bacteroidia; order Bacteroidales; family UBA932; genus Egerieousia. The sequence continues at coordinate 11,122 of JAFYMJ010000280.1, read as the reverse complement.
ATGCCACTAAATTACATCCGCCGTTAACAAAAAAAGAAGAGCAGCTAAATTCTGCTCTTCCTGTTCTTCTTTTTCTGCTCCCTTAAAGCAATTTTTTCCTGTTTCCTCTTAAGCCTTTGCTGTTTCTTAAGGTACCTTTTTTGTTTTCTCAGCTCCTTCTTCGACAACTTATTGTCTAAAGCAAAATCTCCCCTCTCTCCTACAAACAAAGAATCTTTAGGTACAACAACAGACTCTATATTTTCTTTATCCAAGCTATCCTTTATAGGCTCCGGTATTTTTAGTGAATCTGCAGCAGTGCGCATTCTCTCTTGCTCTCTCTTTTCCCTTTGAACCCTCTCCTTCTCTATTTTCTTGGCAAGGATTATAGAATCCACATATATTTTATATGTAACAATTGAATCCTTTTTCTCCGGGAAGAATTTTCCTGTATATGAATAGTCGGGAAACTCAGTATTTGCCAATTCAACTCTCTTGCTTTTCTTTACCCCCCTATCTGTAACCTCAAACCTGCTCTTTGGCCTCTTGTCTCCGCTCCATTTGAATCCCCTTAGGGTCTGTTCCTCTGGAGTAACCATAAATATTGGATGAGCATCCTGCTTAAGGTCATTTATATATCGTGTCCTTTTTATAGTGCGGTCTTTAATTCTTGCAGTGAGCATCTTGCACTCTTTGTGGTTCATTATTGTAACAACACTATCCTCCTCCATAAACAACAATGCCGACGCACCACCTAAAGCGTCAAATCTGTATATCTCATTGTTTGAGAAATATGCTACCATCTCTGTAGCTTTTACCTGATTGAAATATACAGAATCCTGTCTTGATGCAATAAATGCATTGGAGATCAGATTCACTTTGCTGAGAGCTCTATTCTTTATAACAGCCTGCATACTGTCTGCAGCAAACTGATGCACCGTATCACTCCACATTATAGGCTCTTTATAGAATCTGGCCATTGAGTCCAATCCGGTATAAACCAAACTGTCACAAATTCCCTGCATATCACTTCTGTGGAATTTTACATTATGGAAGGCATCAATAAAGGCAATCTGCATGGTATCTCTTGCCAATTTCTCTTGTCTTAGTTTCTCGGCCTGAGCTGCAATTTGCAGTGAATCTACCTTTATCTCATTTTTTTCCAGACTATCCAACTTCTCATCTGCCTCTTGCATAGATTTCTCTGCTTCAAACTCCTCTTTAGTTTTAGGTCTGAACATTGCATCTCTGGCCTCCCTTCTTGCATTAGCAAGTTCTCTCTCCTTCTTTATTAACTCATCATTAACGTTAATTGGATCAATGTTTGACAACTTTACCCTCTCCTGAGCAAGCAGTATCTGAGAACTGTCCACATCTTTGTAGCGCTTTACATAATAGTCAATCTTGTCTGCCCTAAGATACAAGGTATCATGTTTACCGTTTTCATAAGAGTACATTCCAACTACCGGATTCTCAGACAAATTTATAGTCATTGGCGACGGGTTATAAATTGCCGCATCCGCCATGCATATAGATTTCTGTACAGTATCAAGGATTTGTATATTATCATATAACAATGCTCTTCCCGACAACCTGTAGTAATTTATCTTATCTGCCCATAGCTCCTGCTCTGCAGTAAGGATATAACCATCTTTATTAAAGATGAAAAGATTGGAGCCTCTATCAAATTCTCCGTTGTTTGCATACAGCATATTGTCATTCTGCCACGCCGTAGTATTCTTTCCAAAATAAGCTTTGTTAAGGTCTGTTCTGTATTCTATCTTATTTGATTTAAGAAAGATTGAATCTGTAAACATGTTCACATCTCCGGCAAAGGTAAAAAGCTTCTGCTTTGCATCATATGTACCGTTGATGCTCTCCATTATGGAACCATCCTTATCCCTCATTGATGCCCCATTGTAGAATACTGCCACACTGTCTTTTGTATTATAATCCAGGTGGTTTGTCTTTAGCATATTACCCTCCCTGTCGTATAACAGAACCAGGTTACCGCTAACCTTTGCAAGATTTTCCTCAACTATATACTCAATCTGATGACTCTCAAGGACTGTATTTTCCTGCATCACCTTAACGTTTCCAATAGCGTATATTCTATTGGAATTCACATTCCACATGGCAGTATCGCACAACATGTATGTATCGTTATGCAAGAACGTGGCAGGACCTATTATTTTTCTGTACTTGACACTGTCAATCTCAAGCAGTTGTCCCTCGGCGGCACTGATAAGGCGTACAAGAGAATCTGCGCTTTCCTTTTGCTGCGCCAATGCAGCAAATGAAAAGTGCAGAGTCAAAACAAAAAATATTATACTGCTTAATTTCTTCATTATTTTATCCAACCAGATCTCTCCCAATCGCACTGCTTGAACATATCGTCAATCTTAATGTAGGTTGTTGAAATTTTCTCGTTTACAAAATTGTCAATGGCTTTTACCTGCAAATCCTGATTGGCAATTCTTTGAATAAGTTCAAAATCTTTCTCTATATCTGCAACATGCGATGGCACTATCTCCTCAAGCTTGATTATCTTATAAATTGTATGACCATTTCTACCCTCGTTATCTGTAGATTCAAAAGGTTCAGAAACATCACCAACTTTCATATCTTTAATTATACTGTAATCCATTGGCTTAAGAACATCTTTCTCAAAATAAGTAGATCCTGACATTTCATCTGCCATTAAACCTCCAGCAACCGCAGACATAGGATCCTCTGAATAAATTCTTGCAGCCATATCAAATTTAAGACTGTCTTTTAAGATTTCTGTTCTTATACTGTCAAGCTTTTTGAATGCTGCTGTTCTATCTTCTGAACCATATGTAGGTTTAATTAGAATATGTCTTGCATTGAACATATCTCCATCTTTTTCAATCATTTGAATGATATGGAATCCATCGGGAGTCTCAACAATCTGAGAAACCTGACCATTTTTTAGAGACATTGCAGCATCCGAGAATTGTGGCCAATATATGCTCTTTGAAGCTTTTCTCAGCTCACCGCCTCTTCCTGCACTACCTGGATCCTCTGAATACAATGTAGCCAAAGTAGCAAATCTCTCTCCATTGATAATTCTCTCACGAAGTGCCAATAATCTCTCTTTTACAGCAAGTTTCGCTTTCTCTTTATCGGGATAAAGAACAATTTGACTAAGTTTGTACTGAGTTGAAATGATAGGCAAACTGTCTTTGTCTATTCTGTTATAGAATTTTACCACATCTGTAGGGGTTGCACTTCCTGCTTTTGATGCTATCTCCTGCTGTTTTTGTTGAATCAGGCTCTGATTTCTCAATACATCTCTCCAATCTTTCTCAAGCTCATGCAACGGGCGTCTGAAATATTCCTCTGCCTCTTTCTCACCTCCCAAGTTAGATACAACCTGAGCCATTCTTTGCTCAAGTTCCATTGTTACATTATCTTCCTTTACCACCAAACTGTCCAGGCGGGCTTGTGTAAGGAACAGATTCTGAACCAACATATTCTCCAACACCATACATCTGGTATTTCTGTCAGACAAGTAACCATTGGCCTGCATCATCTGAACTTCTGCCTCAAGTTGTGAAAGGAATATGGCCTCATTACCAATAATTGCAATAGTCTTATCAATTAAGCCATCATTATACCTTTGGGCTGTCAAGCCAAACGGAACAATCAAAAAAAGAAATACAATAGCGCTACTAATCAGCTTTCTCATTTTCTATAATTTTTATTTTTTTATTTTCTAATGCTTCCTTATATATATCACTCTGCAATTTCTGCAGCAAATCTTTCTTCCTTTTACTAATAATTATATCCTTAATACTCTCGCTGTTATACTCCAAAGGAGTGATTTCTCCTGCCATAACATATTCAAATGTCTGCAGATAACTTGTATTCAAGGAATCCTTGTATTTAAAATACGGTGTTTTTTTCTTAGCCAGCTCTTTCTGCAAATCTGACAAAACAATCCCCATCTCCTTTGCAACTACTGCAAGATCCACCCACTCATCATTAAAATTATTGTACTTGTAAGATGACGAATATCCTAACTGCTCAACCTCAACAATGCTATTTACATCTTCCTTTGAAAGCAATCTCTCCAATTCCTTAATCTTTGGAGAACTGTTATGCATATTAATAACCCTTCCTTTTATAATCCCATTTTTGGTTACATAACTCTTTAAATGCAGATTATAATACTCCTCTCTCTCTTTTTGTGATACTACTGTATCCAATCTCTCATTCACAAACATGTTCTCATACCTAAAAACAAGCAACTGAGTTCTGTAATCTTCCAGCAGTTTGGCAACATCTTTATCTTTCTCTGGCAACTGTTCCTGAGCTTTCATCAGAAGCAACTCCCTTTTTGCCCAAGACTCTATATAATTGTTTACCAATAATGTACTGTCCTCTTTAGAGACACCTACCGGAAGTATTTTCTGTATGTCGCTTTTATATAACGCAACCCCTCCAACTTGCGCAACAGGCTCGCCTTTAGAAACAGATTCGTAAAAGCTACATGAGCAAATTAAAAGGGTTGCAGTTATTATAATAAAAACTCTATACATTAATGTTAAATTGCAAAGATTACCTACTATAGTTAGGAGCCTCTCTTGTAATTGTAACATCGTGAGGGTGATTCTCAATCATTCCTGCAGAGGTAATCTTAATGAATTTTGCCTCTCTTAAAGTTTCAATATCTTTAGCTCCACAATATCCCATACCAGCTCTCAATCCACCTACCAATTGATATATCACCTCACTAAGTGTACCTTTATAAGGAACTTGTGCAACTATTCCCTCTGGAACAAGTTTCTTAATATCCTCCTCCATATCTTGGAAATATCTGTCTTTAGAACCTTTTTGCATTGCCTCTAAAGAACCCATTCCTCTATATGATTTGAACTTTCTACCATTAAGAATGATTGTCTCTCCTGGAGACTCCTCTACTCCTGCAAACAAAGATCCTGCCATAATTGTGCTTGCACCACCAGCCAACGCTTTTACTATATCTCCAGAGTATCTGATACCACCATCTGCAATGATTGGAATACCTGTTCCTTTCAAAGCCTCTGCTGCCATCATTACAGCTGTCAATTGAGGTACACCTACACCAGCAACAACTCTGGTTGTACAGATTGAACCTGGTCCAATACCAACTTTTACACCATCAACACCGCACTCAGCCAGAGCTTTAGCAGCCTCTGCTGTTGCAATATTGCCGGCAATCACTTGAATATGAGGGAATGCAGCCTTAATCTCTTTAATAATTTTTAGTACATATACAGAGTGACCGTGAGCAGTATCAACAACTACAGCATCTACATCTGCAGAAGCAAGCATCTCAACCTTCTCTATACTGTCAGCTCCAACTCCAACAGCAGCAGCAGCCAACAATCTTCCTTTAGAGTCTTTACTTGCAATTGGATTATCCTTAACCTTAGTAATGTCCTTATATGTAATAAGACCTACCAAAGTACCATCCTTTTCAATTACAGGTAACTTCTCAATTCTATATTTTTGTAAGATTTCTGTTGCTTGAGACAAACTTGTTCCGTTTTGGGCAGTAATCAAATTCTCTTTTGTCATAACATCCTTAATAGGAGTATTCAAATTACTTACAAAACGTAAATCTCTGTTTGTTACAATACCAATAAGTTTATTGCTTTCATCAACAACAGGAATTCCTCCAATATGATTCTCTCTCATCAATCTAAGAGCATCAGAAACCAAGTCATCTGCCTTAATTGTAATAGGATCATATATCATTCCGTTCTCTGCTCTTTTTACCTTTCTGATATGCTCCATTTGCTTTTCAATAGGCATATTTTTATGGATTACTCCAATACCGCCAGATCTGGCAATAGAAATTGCAAGTTGCGATTCAGTTACAGTATCCATTGCCGCAGAAACTATAGGAGTCTGCAAAATAATATCTCTTGAGAAATGAGACGCAATGTTAACCTCTCTAGGTAACACCTCAGAACGGGCCGGAACTAAAAGCACATCATCAAATGTGAAACCATCCGGAATAAATCTATTAGCGATTGATTGATGCATATACTAAAAATTTTAATGAGCAAAATTACAAAAAATATTAAACATTCAAAATACTAAGCATATATCCAAAGACAAGGTATCTAAAAAAAAGTGGTTGAGCCTGTTTGACTCAACCACCTCTGATATTTGGACTAAGATTATTTACTTAATGCACTTAATCTCTCAAACAATGCATCTACTCCCTCCAACAGTTTTGCATTTAATGCTGCAAAATGTTGTTTTGTAGTTTTTGCATCATCTTTTGGATAATGATTAATTTGCTCAAAGATGTTATCACCTAACTCAATAGCATCAATCACAATTTTATTAACCTCTTCTTTGTTTTTATCTCCGTTAAAAAATGTGTAAACCCAACAATCAGATATTACCTCATTAACAAGATAAACAACATCTTTTTTAATAACTCTTAAATTTGCCATTTCTTATGGTTTTAAATTAAACACCGCAAAGGTATTAAAATTATATTGATTTTAGAATTTTGGAGTATCTTTAGTAATCTCAAGACCTAAACCTGGAGCATCTGATAAAGTAACTTTACCATCAACCACTTTCATACCACCACCAAAGCAATCGTTGGCAATAAGTACGTTACCATCTAGGTCTGCCCACTCTGTCTTAGGAGCAATTTGAGCACCTGCAGAGATTGCACAAGAAGTTTCGCTCATACAACCAACCATCAACTTCATATCTAAAGATTGAGCAAGAGACACCATCTCTCTAGCCTCTCTTAGACCAGTACATTTCATAAGTTTAATATTGATTCCGTGGTATGCACCATGAAGTTTCTTAACGTCAGTCAATCTTTGGCAAGCCTCATCTGCAATGATTGGAAGTGGAGATCTCTCTGTTAACCATGCTGTTTGATCTAAAGCATATTTAGACATAGGTTGCTCAATCATATTAACATTACGCTCATTTAGCCAGTGAATCATATCAAGAGCATAATATTTGTCTTTCCAACCTTGGTTAGCATCAACACAAATTACAGTATCAGTCACAGATCTGATTGTATTGATCATCATTTTATCTTGCTCCTCTGTTCTACCTAATTTAACTTTAATTACTTTGTATGGAGCAGCCTCTTTAGTTTTCTCTCTTACAACATCCTCTGTATCCAAACCTACAGTAAATGAAGTGTTAGGACAAGTTGTAGGATCCCAACCCCAGATTTTCCACCATGGTTGACCTAACATCTTACCTACCAAATCGTGCAAAGCAATATCAACAGCAGCTTTTGCAGCACAGTTGTAACTTGTAATGGAATCTACGTATTTGGTAATATCCTCAATCATAAATGGAGATGAGAATTGGCCTAAATTTACTCTTTTTAGGAACTCCAAAACTGAAGCCTGGCTCTCACCTAAGTATGGTGGCATAGATGCCTCACCATAACCCTCATATCCATCATAAGTTATTTTGGTAAGTACTAGAGGAGTATGTGTTCTTGATGAATTTGCAATAGTAAAAGTATGCTTCATCTTAGCATCATATGGAATCCAAGTTAGTTCCATTTTCTTGCTTCCAGCAGCCTTTTTACCTTTTTGTGCACTTGCAAAAATATCTACCGGATTAATTACAGTTGCAGCGGCTGTTAGCAAACCTGCAGACTTAAGGAATGATCTTCTATCAGTTTTCATAATTGTAAATATGTGTTTTTGATTTATTCAATTAAAAGTATAGTGATTTAACAGACATAACGCCTTTACCGTTATCTACATTACCAATAACTCTTTGAGCTCTAACAAGTCTCTTTGAACCATCGTAATAATTCTCGTCTGTTGGAATAAGGCTGTTGATTCTAACTTTTGTTGCTGAGTGAATGAATATACCGTTTCCAATATACATACCAACGTGAGTGATTCTCTCTTTTTGCTCTGCAGTAGCCTTTCTGCCAAAGAAAATCAAATCGCCTTTCTGTAGATTTTTAAGAGCCTCTACTGTATGGTTACCACCATCAACATACTCTTTAATATCCACATCATCACCAGTCAAACATTGTTGAGAAGCATCTCTAGCCAATACAACGCCATTCAAGAAATATGAAGATTTCATAAATCCACTGCAATCAACAGCTTTGATTGATGTACCACCCCACATGTATGGAACGCCAATGAATTGTTTTGCAGTTTCAATAATATTGTCAGCTGTAGGGTTACGGCTCTCTACCCATTTCTCAAAGTCTGTAACAAATGCTTTTTGAATATAACCTACTCTACCATCTGCAATAGATACTTTTTGCCATGCGCCTTGAGTACCCAAATCCAATAGAATATTGCCCCAAACTACATCGCTGACCATTTGGCTACCAACGTTTGGTTGCTCATACATTGTTGTATATTTTGTAATTACAACAACTTTCTTTGCAGCCATATATGCATCATACTCTGCTTTATCCATATAAGCGATACTGCCAGATGTAACCCAAGAAATGTAACCCTCTGGAGTAATTGCACGTGTCCAACCACCTTTTTTCTCAAGAACTTGAAGAGGTGTTCCCATCATAACTTGAGTTGCAGACTCTGCGCTATATTTTCCACTTGTACGGAAGTTGATTACAGATTGTGTTGAAACGCCATAAATTTTACCTTCCAAAGCAGCATCTGGAAGCATCTTTATGCTATCCAATGCTTTAACACCTGCATCAGCCAATGCTTTCTCTAAAGCTGCCTTTGCCTCTGGTTGGTTAGTTGAACCTCTTAAAACATAGTCTTGGCCAACTTTCTCAATACTAAGATCAAAAGTCTTGCTTCTTGAATCTGGAGCATACTCAGCCTTAACCTCTTTAAATACTTTTCCGAATGTTTCTTGTGTTTTATCGCCATTACCGCAGCAGCTGTACAAAGCAACTACAGGCAGACATGCAAGGAATAAAATTTTTTTCATAAACTTTTTAAGGTATAACAATGGATGATATTAAATTTCGTATTTACAAATGTAGTAAAAAACCATATATTTGCATACATTTTTAATACAAAAAATATAACAATGATACTTGATTCACTTAAAAGTTTTGAAAAATATCAATCTCTTCAAGAGGGATTCGATAAAGTATATCAATTCATAAGAAAGAACGATTTGCAGACTTTGCCTGTTGGAACATATGAGATTGACGGAAAAAGAGTGTATTGCGACATTGTTGAGGGAGAGCTAAAGAACATAGAAGATGCAAAGATGGAAATACATGATTCATACATAGACATCCATGTTCTTTTAGAAGGATCTGAAACAATTGGACTTAAAGACAGAGGCAAATGTGACACAGAGAATTCAAAATACTCAGAGGCAACAGATATAGCTTTTGTAAACGACGAGCCAGAGAATTATGTTGTACTTGGTGTCAAGAACCTTGCAATCATTTTCCCTGCTGATGCACACGCACCATATCTTGGCTCTGGAAAATACAAAAAGGCCCTGTTTAAGGTACACGTTGGAAACAACAGATCCAGACTTAACTAATTCATGAAAAGATACAATTCTTTTGTTGGATACTTTAAGGAAAAATACGGTTGTCGATTGCAAAAGATTGTAATCGACGCCGGTTTTACATGCCCTAACAGAGATGGCAAAGTTGGTTTTGGAGGATGCACTTACTGCAACAATGATGCCTTCCATCCAAATTATTCTACTCCCGACAAACCTATAATAACTCAAATCAATGAGGGGATAGAGTTCCACCTTAACCGATACCGTACCACAGAGAATTATCTTGCATATTTCCAGTCATACTCAAACACTTACGCCCCTCTGGAGGACCTTAAGAAAATCTATGCCCAAGCTTTTGAGCATCCGTCGGTGAAGGGTATTGTTGTTGGCACAAGGCCAGACTGTATAGATGAATACAAGTTGGACTATTTTAAAGAATTATCGGCAGAAAAAATAGTAATTATTGAGTATGGAATTGAGTCTTGCTATGACAAGACTTTAAAAAGGATTAACAGAGGGCACAATTTTGAAACGGCTGTTAAAGCGGTAGAGGCTACTGCTGCCAGGGGATTACATCAGGGAGCCCATTTTATATTTGGACTGCCAGGAGAGAGTAAGGAGGAACTGATGGGAATGGCCCCAATCATTAACAAACTGCCATTGAATTCTGTAAAATTCCACCAGCTCCAAATAATTAAGGGAACAGCTATGGAGGAAGAATTCAAGCAGTTCCCTAATGATTTTGTACAGTTTACCCTTGACGAGTATCTGAATTTCTTTGTTGATTTCCTGGAACTTCTAAGACCAGACCTTTACATTGAACGTTTTGCCGGAGAGGTTCCTCCTCGCTTTGTAAGCTCTACCCCATGGGGCAAAGTCAGAAATGTAGAGTTGCTTAGAATGTTGGAAAAGAGATTGGAGGAAAGGGATACTTTCCAAGGTGCAAAATACTCACTTTAGCCCCTATTTAACCAATTTATATCCCAATTGCAATCCTTTGTATTGGTCAAGAAGCCCCTCTATTGTAGAAATTGGCACTGCAGATGATATACTGCCTGCTGCAGACACAAGCTTCTTAAGCAATTTTATCAACACTTCTGCTTCATATACTATAGATAGGGAACTCCCTGTATTTGTGTAGTATGCATTCACCTTACCTATACTTATCTTTCCAAACACTTTATATGTGAATACTATATTCTTGTTTGATTTGTCAATTGAATATGTTCCATCCAGTTTTACAACCTTACCTGCTATCTTAAAAGAGTGTGAAAATGTAGAGTCAGCATTGAATACATATTTGCAATTCTGGTCAAAACCAAGCTTTGGATACACTTTTGCCAAGACTCCCTCAATTTTGGCAGAGACTGCCTCTCCTCCCAAACTTGCCAGAATATTGTCACTTTTGAATTTTATTTCAGGAGATGAGTAAACCCATGTACCCTCTATGGGCATAATGTCAGCTGCTCCCGTAACACCATCAACCACCTTATTGAGGATAGAACTTACAGTACCACTGTTCACTTTAGATGAGTCTAACAATTTACTTAGAAACGATTGTGCATTGCCCGCTATTGAGCAAAATACAAATGATACAATTAATAGTGCTTTTTTCATACTCTATAAATTACTTTGATACAACCTTTGTTAATGTAACATTATT
>JAFYMJ010000279.1 GCA_017556665.1 Bacteroidales bacterium | reverse complement strand
ATTTCCCTGTTAACGGCAATTTGTTGGCACAGGCACAGGCTCGACTTAAATTTGAGGAACTTTTCTACTTGCAACTCAGTTTGTTAAAACAAAAGAGTGTAAGAATGAGAAAAGATGGCGGAATTGTAATGACAAGAATTGGTGATTCTTTCAACAAATGTTACAATTCATTGCCGTTTCCACTTACCGGAGCTCAGAAAAGGGTAATAAAAGAGATTTTTGCCGATGTAAAAAGCGGCAAACAGATGAACAGGCTATTGCAAGGAGATGTTGGCAGTGGAAAAACACTTGTAGCCCTTTTAAGCAGTCTGATTGCAATAGACAACGGATATCAGGCTTGTATTATGGCTCCAACAGAGGTATTGGCACAGCAGCACTATAAAGGGATTTCCAGACTTCTGTCCAACACTGGCGTGAGCGTTTCTCTCCTTACCGGAAGCACAAAAGCCAAAGAGCGGAAAGAGCTCATGCCCAAACTTTTGAACGGAGAGATAAAGATTCTGATTGGAACACATGCCCTAATAGAACAAAATGTAGAATTTCAGAATCTTGGATTTGCTGTAATTGATGAGCAACACAGATTTGGTGTAGAACAAAGATCCAAACTCTGGACAAAATCAAACACCCCTCCCCACATTCTTGTCATGACTGCCACCCCTATTCCAAGGACTTTGGCAATGACTTTATATGGAGATTTGGATGTATCTGTCCTTGATGAACTTCCTCCAGGAAGAAAACCGGTCCATACAATGCACATAACAGATACCCAAAGAGGGAGAATGTACAACTTCATGAGGGAACAAATAAAGCTCGGCCGACAAATTTTTATAGTTTATCCTCTTATTAAAGAGAGTGAGAAGATGGATTACAAAAATTTGCAGGAGGGTTATGAAGCCATTACAAAAGAGTTTAAAGCCCCAGATTACATTACGGCTGTTGTGCATGGAAAAATGAAGAATGAAGACAAGCAAAGGGATATGGAGATTTTTGCAAGTGGAAGGGCCCATATTCTGGTTGCAACATCTGTAATTGAGGTGGGAGTTGATGTTCCAAACGCATCTGTAATGATAATAGAAAGTGCAGAGAGATTTGGACTTAGCCAATTGCACCAGTTGCGTGGAAGGGTTGGTAGAGGAAGTGAAAAATCTTACTGTATTCTGGTAACTGGTTATAAACTTAGCAAAGAAAGCAGACAAAGGATAGACTTGATGTGCCAGACTAACGATGGGTTTGAACTGGCCGAAGCTGATTTGCGTATGAGAGGCCCAGGAGACCTTGAAGGGACATCCCAAAGCGGCCTTGCAGTTGATTTGCACATATCTAATCTTGCAAAGGATTCACATATCCTGGAACAGGCCAGAAAAGTTGCAATGGCAGTATTGGATAAAGACCCACTAATAGAATTGCCAGAAAATGCTCTTTTAAAACATAATCTGGCAATACTAAGAAAAGATGGTAGAGAACCTAAAGATTACTCTCAAATAAGCTGATAACTTCTTAGCTTATTTATCTCATCTGTCCACATATCTGGATTAGGAGTCTCCAGAATAAGTGGAATTCCATCAAATCTAGGATCTTTCATTATCATCTGGAAAGGGATTACACCAAGAATACCCTCTCCCAATGAGCTGTGTCTGTCAACTTTACTTGCAAGGGGTTTCATTGCATCGTTAAGATGCATTCCTCTTAAATACTTAAAGCCAATCACATTCTCAAAATGGTCAAAAACCTGGGTAAAACCAAGCTCTGTAGAGATATCATAACCGGCTGCAAATGAGTGGCAGGTATCAATACATACACCTACCCTGCTTTTATCCTCAACAAGGTCAATTATCTGTGCTATCTGCTCAAACGTGTATCCAAGGTTGCTTCCTTGTCCTGCTGTATTCTCTATAACCGCTGTTACTCCAGATGTTTTCTCCAACGCAAGATTTATTGAGTGTGCAATGGTCTTTAGACATTCATCTACAGAGATCTCTTTAAGATGACTCCCCGGATGGAAATTCAATCTGTCAAGACCCAATAGTTCACAACGTTTCATCTCATCTATAAAGGCAGCCCTTGATTTCTGCAATCCCTCTTCCCTTGGGCTTCCAAGGTTGATAAGGTAACTGTCATGAGGAAGAATTTGTGCAGCAGTATAGCCATACTTTGCACAAGCCTCTTTAAACAAATCAATCTCTGTTGCCTCCAATGGCTTTGCAACCCACTGTTTCTGATTCTTTGTAAAAAGGGCAAACGCTGTTGCACCTATCTTGTGTGCATTCTCTGGGGCATTCCAAACTCCACCACTTGCACTTACATGAGCTCCTATATATTTCATAACTTCTTAAATTTAGCTTTCAAATATAATGATAGCCGCTCTTTTGAACGGCTATCATCTCCTGCTTTATATTATTTCTTAAAGGTATCTTTCAAGCCGGTTGTCTTGTTGAATACAAACTTGTGAGGAGTGGAATCTGCATCTTTAACAAAATATCCCAATCTCTCAAACTGAACAGCTATACCTGAATTGTCCTCCAATAGTGCTGGCTCTGCATAACCTGTAACAATATTCATTGAATCAGGGTTCAAATACTCCTTGTAATCTGTACCCTCAGGTATCTGATCCATAAACGGTTCAGTAAACAAACGGTCAACAAGTCTTACCTCTATCTCCTTTGCCTCATTGCAATCAACCCAGTGGATTGTTCCTTTTACTGAACGCCACTCTCCTGCTCCTGGTTTACTTGTTGGATCATATGTACATCTTATCTCAACAATATTGCCGTTCTCATCTTTAACAACCTCTTCACATTTGATAATGTAAGAATATTTCAATCTTACCTCTCCACCTGGTTTCAAACGGAAATATTTCTTAGGTGGCTCCTCCATAAAGTCATCTCTCTCTATAAGCAACTCACCGCCAAATCTTACAATACGTTTTGCACCCTCTGGCTCAGCTGGGTTAAGTGGAGCAGCAAACTCCTCTACTTTACCCTTCTCCCAATTGGTAATAACCAGTTTAACAGGGTCAAGAACAGTCATATATCTGTTTGAACGTTTGTTAAGATCCTCTCTTACACACCATTCCAACAAAGACAAATCTATTGTATTGTCTCTTTTGGCAACACCCACTTTCTCTGCAAAAAGTCTTATACTCTCTGGTGTATAACCTCTTCTACGGATACCGCAAATGGTTGGCATTCTAGGATCATCCCATCCTCTTACGTAATTGTTCTTTACTAGCTCAAGCAGTTTTCTCTTGCTCATTACTGTATAAGTAAGGTTCAAGCGGGCAAACTCATATTGGTGAGAAGGGAAAATCTCAAGTTTCTCAATGAACCAGTCATATAATGGACGGTGAACATCAAACTCCAATGTACAGATTGAGTGTGTAATACCCTCAATTGAATCACTTTGGCCATGAGCATAATCGTACATAGGATAAATGCACCATTTGTCTCCTGTCCTGTGGTGATGCGAGTAATTGATTCTATACATAAGAGGATCCCTGAACATCATATTAGGGTGAGCCATATCAATTTTGGCACGCAATACCTTTTCGCCCTCTTTAAATTTGCCTTGTCTCATTTGCTCAAACAATTCAAGGTTCTCCTCTACACTTCTATCTCTATAAGGGCTGTTTATACCTGGTTGGTTTACAGTACCTCTAGTGGCTCTAATCTCTTCCTGGCTCTGGTCATCAACATATGCAAGACCTTTTCTGATAAGCTCTTGTGCCCATTTGTACAATTGCTCAAAATAATCCGATGCGTAGAACTCATTAGCCCACTCAAATCCTAACCACTTTACATCCTCCTTAATTGAATCTACATACTCAACATCCTCTTTTGTTGGGTTTGTATCATCAAAACGGATATTTGTCTTACCGCCATATTTTTTGGCAAGACCAAAATTCAAACAAATACTTTTTGCATGTCCAATATGCAAATATCCGTTAGGCTCTGGTGGGAATCTTGTTAAAATTGATTTGTGTACACCCTCTGCCAAATCCCTTTCAACAATCTCTTCTATAAAATTCAATTGACGCTCTTGCGCCATTTCGTTCTTAACTTCTTCCATTGTAATATGTTTAACAGAGCAAAGATAATTTAAATTATTTAAATTAAGCCAACTTTATATTAGTTAAAATATTTTTACCTTTGCAATATTAAGGAGAGTTACTTTATATGACAAAATCAATGACAGGCTACGGCAAGGCAGAGTGTTCTCTTCCCGATAGCAAAATAACAATAGAGATAAGATCACTTAACGGAAAAAATGCAGATATAAGCATAAAATCCTCTCTGATTCCAAGAGAAAAAGAGATGGAGGTAAGACAGTATATTGCAAAGGAGCTGCAAAGGGGAAACATTGATTTATATGCAACATTAGAGGTTAACGCAACCGATAAAGCAAAGCATATAAACAAAGAGATATATAACGGATACCTTTCTCAAATAAAGGAGTTGGGCATTGAATGCACTCCAGATGCAATGTTGCAGACAATCCTAAGATTACCTGATGTTATAGAGGTAAAAAAACAGGAGATGACAGATGAGAGCTGGGAAGCCATAAACAATGCCATTAAAGAGGCTGTAGGAGCTTTGAACGGATTCAGAGACAAAGAGGGCGAGATTCTTTATAAAGATGTAACATCAAGAGTTGCCCTTATTGAATCTTACGTTGCAGAAGTTGAAAAGCACGAAGAGAGCAGAATTGAATCTGTAAGAGAAAGAATTAAAAACCGTATAGAAGAGCTTGGAATTACACCAGACCAGAACCGTCTTGAGCAAGAGATTATTTTCTACATAGAAAAACTTGATATTAACGAGGAAAAAGTAAGACTAAGACAACACTGCAAATATTTTATGGAGACCATTGACGGAGAACAATACCCAGGCAAAAAACTTGGATTCATTGCTCAAGAGATGGGAAGAGAGATAAATACAATGGGTTCAAAATCAAACCACGCAGAAATGCAGAAATGGGTTGTAAGAATGAAGGACGAGCTCGAAAAAATAAAGGAACAGTGCTTGAATATACTTTAATTGGCCAATAATTTCTTTAAAGAATTGCTATAGTCAATTGCATACTGGAATTTATGTTTGTTCAAGGAGAATTTAATCCACTCTTTGGCCAAAGCCAAATTTCCCGACATTTCACATGCAACTGCAATATTATAAGCGGCGAAAGCCGCTTTTTTTGGGCTCTCACTCTTTGTAAGTGGCATCCACAGTTTTATTGCCTCACTCCAATTGAAGTCCATTGCCTTGTTGTAGGCATCCATCCATTTCTTTGAACCATAATAAGTAATTAAGGTCCTGTTTTGGGTTCGCCATTGTTTGGATAAGGTCTCTCCTATAGATTCACCTATTTTCTGCGAAACCTCATTCAACTTAGTAGCTACATATGCATACAGTTCATTAAGATCTGCAGATGGATCTCCTCTAAAATAAACTGTATCCTGTACTGGCTTTGACAGCTTTATCTCTCCATTCAATGCATCATATGCTGTAAACTTTACAGTATAAGGCAATGCAATTACCTGCTCAACTGCCATTGAATAGACATCTCTGGCTATAGGCTTGAATGCTCCAAATTTCAAATCCTCTATAAACAGATGCATATCTGCGTTGGTAGAGAGCATCAAATTGTTCACAAATGATTTGTCAAAATCAGTACTGTTCAAGAATCCTTGGAAATCTTTTTTCTGAATTGAATAGACTCCAATAGAGCCTGCTTCCATTTGTCTGT
>JAFYMJ010000278.1 GCA_017556665.1 Bacteroidales bacterium | reverse complement strand
TTGATGACAATATTGAATATACCCCCTCTTTTTCTTTTACATTATCTACACAAAAATCTGTATTTATCTTAATGCCATTAGAAATAGAATATCTTACCAATGCATCTGTTACATCCATTGCCTTCATGCTTTCAGGAAAAGCTCTGTCTCCCCTTTCAATAACAGTAGGCAAACCTATTGAATTAAAGAAATCAATTGTAGAAACATTTGACATCCAATAAAATGCATTTTTAAAAAAAGAACTTTTTGGATGTATATAATGCAGAAATTCCTCCCATGGTTTCATATTAGTGATATTGCACCTTCCCTTACCTGTAATGGCTATTTTTCTGCCACACCTCTCCATTTTCTCCAAAACCACAACATTCAACGCTGTGTTATTCTCACTATTCAATTTAGCCAATTGTGCAGCAGCAAATAAACCAGCTGCACCACCACCTATAATTGCAATATCAAAAACCTTCATACTATAAAAAATTACAAAAGAACCCCTAAAGTAAACACTATAGGGGTTCATTATGTTATTGAGTAAAAATATTAGTAAACTTTAATTTGCTCTGTTCCTTCTAGAACTGCTAGAGCATTAGAAGCTAAAGCACCCATTTCATCCTCTCCAGGATAAACAACAACTGGTGCTATGTAAGATACTTTCTCCTTAATTTCCTCAACCATTTTCTTGTAATATGCTGCGCCACCAGTTAAAACAATAGCCTCAACATTTCCATTAACTACAGTTGACATTGCACCAATCTCTTTACACAATTGGTATACAAAAGCATCTTGAATGAATTTGACTTTCTCATCACCATCTTTAACTGCATTCTCAACATCAAAGAATGAGTTAGTACCAATGTAAGAAACAAATCCACCCTCTCCAGAAATCATTTTTCTGATTTGAGCCTCGGTATATTTACCGCCAAAGCATAAATCTACAACTGCTGCTGCAGGTAGGCCACCAGATCTCTCTGGAGAGAAAGGACCCTCACCTCTTAGAGCATCATTAACATCAATAATTCTACCTTGGCTGTGAATACCAACAGATGTACCACCACCTAAGTGAGCTACAACAATGTTAATTTCGTTATAAGATTTACCATGATCTGCTGCATATCTCTTGGCAATAGCCTTTTGATTTAATGCATGGAAAATGGAAACTCTCTCAATTGCAGAATGACCTGAAACTCTAGCTACCGGATTAAGCTCATCAACTACAACAGGGTCTGCAATGATTGCTTTGATTCCGCCAACTTCTTTGGCAATTACATTTGCAATAATACCACCAAGGTTACTTGCGTGTTCGCCAAATCTACAAGCTTTAATATCCTCAATCATAGCCTCATTAACCTCGTATGTACCACTTGGGATTGGTTTGATCAAACCACCACGTCCTACAACAATGCTAAGGTCATTGATATTGATATTGTTCTCAGCTAATGCATCTTTAATTGATTTTGTTCTAAAATCCAACTGATCTATAACGTTTGCATATGGAGCAAGCTCCTCTGGCTGATAACGCAAAGTTTTTTTGAAAATTTCGTTATTTCCGTCAAATACAGAAATCTTGGTTGATGTTGAACCAGGATTAATTACTAATATAAGTTTACCCATAATTTTAAATGTATTCTATATTTATTTAGCTGTAATAGCTGCTAGAGCTATAGAGTTAAGTTTAGTATCAATGCTGTCTGCACGGCTTGACAATACACATGGAGCTTTTGCACCTGCTACAATTGCTGCCATTCTAACGCCTGGAGTCAATTGAGTATTGGTTTTGTAGAATACGTTTGCTGCCTCAATACAAGGGAATACCAAACAATCTGCATCACCTGCAACATTGCTGGTAAGCTTTTTAATTTGAACAGCCTCTGCAGATAAAGCAACGTCCAATGCTAAAGGACCATCTACATAGCAACCTGTAATTTGTCCTCTGTCACACATTTTAGACAACATAGCTGCCTCAACACATGCAGGCATACCAGGAAGCATTTGCTCAGTTGCAGTAATCAAAGCTACTTTTGGTTTCTCAACGCCAATAGCTTTTGCTGTATTTACTACATAATTGATCATAGCTTGTTTTTGTTTCAAATCTGGTGCTGGAATAACTGCAATGTCAGAAATAGCCAATAGTTTATGATAGTTAGGATTTTGAACAAGACAAACGTGGCTCAATACAGCTTTTGGAGGAAGAAGACCTTTCTCTTTGTTTAGAATACCTCTCATATACTTGTCAGTACTGCAAAGACCTTTCATTAAGATATCAGCCTCACCAGCATTTACCATATCAACAGCTTGAGCAATAGATTTAAGCTCATTCTTGTTATCAACTATAGTGAATACAGATGGATCAATATTCTCTTTCTCACATACTTCTTTAATTTTGTCCTCATCACCTACTAGAGTACCATCTACAATACCAGCTTTAATAGCTAATGCAACAGCGCTAATAGTATGGTCATCAATTGCCCATGCTGCTACCAATCTTTTTTTAGGTTTTGAACGTAATTGATCAAATAACTCATCAAAATTCTTAATCATAATCTTATTTATTTTGTTGTTAATCTCATTGTATCTCTTGCAATAACCAACTCCTCATCTGTTGTAACTACTGCAACCTTAACTTTACTGTTCTCTGTTGAAATAAGGGCATCAGCACCTCTTGTCTCATTGTTTACAGCCTCATTGAACTCAACTCCAAGGTAACCTAATTGAGTTGTAATCATCTTTCTAGCCAATACGTGGTTTTCACCAATACCACCGGTAAAGATAATCATATCCACACCATTCATTGCAGCTGCATATGCACCAATATATTTTCTTACACTATAGCAGAACATATCCAATGCCAAACGTGCTCTGTCATTACCCTCTTGGGCTGCGTTTGTAACATCTCTACAATCAGATGAAACTCCAGAAATACCTTGGAAACCACTCTTCTTGTTAAGAACATTGCTTACTTGAGCTGCATCCATTTGATATTTTCCTTGCAAGTATGTAACCACTCCTGGATCTATACTACCACATCTGGTACCCATAACAACACCCTCTACTGGAGTGAATCCCATAGATGTATCAACAGATTTTCCATTTAAAATAGCAGTAACAGAACCACCATTACCAAGGTGACAGGTAATGATTTTAGAGTTGTTCAAATCAACGCCAAACATCTCTGCACCCTTCTTAGCCACAAACTTATGGCTGGTACCATGGAAACCATATCTTCTTACTTTATCTACAACATAATACTCATATGGAATAGCATACATATATGCATAATCAGGCATTGTCTGATGGAAAGAAGTATCAAATACAGCAACTTGAGGAATCTCTGGCATAAGAGATCTTACAGCTTTAATACCCAATAGATTTGCAGGATTATGAAGAGGAGCAAGCTCACAACATCTCTCTATACCCTCAATTACCTCACTATGAATAACAGCACTCTCGCTAAACAAGTCACCACCATGGGCCACTCTATGTCCAACTGCGTTAATTTCACCCAATGATTTTAAGACGCCTTTATCTGCATCTACCAACAACTCCAACACATCTTTAATACCTTCTGTATGGTTTGCAATCTCCTTTTCAACCACATAATTCTCTTTTCCAGGTACTTTGTGTGTTATGATTCCCACTTCCAGTCCAATTCGTTCAACTAATCCTTTAGCTAGAAGAGAATACTCTTTTTCGTTCTTCATATCAAGCACTTGATATTTTAAAGAAGAACTACCGCAGTTTAATACAAGTATATTCATAATATTATATTTGTTTATAGTTTATTCCTGTAGACACATTACAACAAACAAATATAATAAAAAATGAGTTAAGAATAAAGCAATATCAAGAATATATTACTTTTTAAAGAAATCTTTCAATTGAGGGGCAACATGCTTGGATTGGAGAGTTGGACTACTGACTTTGGGAACAATAACATTCACAGCATGTTCAAGTACAGAGACATTGATTTCATCACCCATAACTCCACTCTCTCCATCATATTGGATAAGGCCCTGTTTTTCCCTTGTAATTTTAACCTCCTTACATCTGTAAGTATCAAGATACTCTGAATGTTGTATTGTTTTAAAGAACAGCTCTGCAGTTACAAAAGGCATTGAAACAGCCGGAGTTTTTTTCCACACTACAACATCCAGCATACCATCTGATATATCGGCGGTAGGTTAAATGAAAGCATTGTTTCCCCACTGTCCACAGTTTGCAAACGTAATAAGAAAAGCATCCTGATTGAATCTCCTTCCCCCTACCTCTATCTGATATTTTTCATTTCTGTAT
>JAFYMJ010000277.1 GCA_017556665.1 Bacteroidales bacterium | reverse complement strand
TCTGCCTTAGCCTGAGCATGAGATTTATTTGCACTTGCAAACAACACATCTTTTTGCTCTGTCTTATCCACTACATTAGAGTAATGCAATTCATAATCTCCATATCCGTTTTCTTGAATATCCATTGCATCAAAATCCCCAGGATAATACCCTCTAAAATCAAAGGTTGCATTTGGAATCCAGTACATTTTTGGAGAATATGACCACTGTGGGGTTGCACTTGAGTTGTAAACAACATCCCGCTCAAAAGATGAAGCTGTAGAAGGGGTGGTTGCAGTTGGCTCAAATGTGGTATGGGCAAACACTTTAAATCCGTTTGCCTGCAAATCCTCTATAGTTGCATTTACAGCAGATTTTGTCCCAAAATCCTTACACACAAAATTTATCTCTTTGTTGCCATCATCTGCCCCAGTATCATCTTTTGAGCACGACACCAAAGAGGCCGCTGCAAGCAACGCAAAACAAATTAAACCATATATATTCACTCTCTTCATAGCTTTAAAATTTTGTGGCTATAAGGGGACATTCAACCCCTTATAACCTTTTTATCCCGATAAACCTTTACGGAATTAGTACCCAACAGGGCGGTCAGGCCCTGCTGGATTAAATTTTTATAGATTAGTTAATGTCAACACCTGTTGTATTTTGCGCACTCCAATCAGTAACTCTAGGATCAATTCTAATCTCATTAACGTTCATTGAAATACTATATGTATATTTCTTTCCAGCCGCCCATTCAACGTTCTCACCATCACCATCGCCATAAACATAAGTATAATCATGACTTGTTGTACCATCTGGGTCTGTAATTGTATAGCTAATTGTAAACTGAACTCCTGTACCTGGAACTACCAACAAGCCATTTCCAAATGATTGTTCTGCTGTAGTTAACTCAACACCGTTGTTATCTGCACCTGGAACATTAGCTACATCTTGCGCTGTTGTTGGTGCATCATCCCAATTAACCGACAATCCATTTTCTCCATTATTAA
Organism: Bacteroidales bacterium; assembly: GCA_017556665.1. Classification (GTDB taxonomy): domain Bacteria; phylum Bacteroidota; class Bacteroidia; order Bacteroidales; family UBA932; genus Egerieousia. Next base: position 1,626 of record JAFYMJ010000277.1, on the reverse strand, counting down.
TAGTAAGTGTTCCATTGTATCTAGCATTAACAGCAATACTATTAACTGTTACATTATTATCCCCTTTAAATTTAAAAAAGACCCAAGCCAGAGCATGATTAAATTCCATGCCTACTGCAGTAGGAGCTACATTAGCTACTTTCGTAGCTTCAGCTGCTGCATACATCACATCATGTTGATTAGTTTCATTATCAGTCACTACAACTGTCGCAGAAGCTGCACCATTTGGAAAAGTTGTCACAACTTGATCTTCCACCTCTGGAGCTACAGCCAAGAAATCTAATGTTGCAGACTGAATTGGCCAATATTTTCCACCTTTAAAATAACCTCCTTCTGGAACAAATTCTGTTCTACCAAAATAAACCCCATCTTCTATTGCCTCTGAGTCACTTATTGATGCAGCTACAACCATATTAGTGTGATTAAATTCAGTTCCTGAAATTGCTGCCTTTGTTTGTTTTTTAACAATTGAGAAGAAACCAATCTCTTGAGGGTCTTGGTCTTGATAAACAACCTCTGTCTTACTGCAGCTTGCAAGAATCATCATTGCAGATGCTGCCAACAAAAATAATTTTTTCATAATTTTTTGTTTGTTGTGTTTTTAAATGTTTATTATGTTAATGGTATTTCAATATCTTCTTTATCCCACTCATCTACACTTGGATCAAGTCCACCGCCACCTTCGCTACCTGCAGGGATATCTATAATGTCTCTGACTACAAGCTTGTTATTGTCATTATTCTCATCATCAAACTGCTCTGTTACATCATATACATATCTGTACTGTCCGCCATCTGTATTGGTAACTGTTATATCAAGGAATATCTTGTTGTTTGCCCCTTTAAGTTTACCGAATGTTCCAAATACTGTATAAAGTCTTCCGTTCTCTGGATCTACCTTAAGGGTAATATATACTGTTGCAGGGTCTGAACCTCTTTGCGCCAAACCAAAATAGTTCTCTTCTATCTGCCCAGTAATGAACGCCTCAACCTTCTCTATATTCTCGCAACCTGTTACACCAATAACCTCAAGACTATATATATCCAAAATTGTCTTTGCTGTTGCATGAATTGTAATATCCATATCCTGGTCTATTACAGCTGGAACATTTATTCTCTCCTCATTGGCAACATACAGATGATCCGGTTCGTGAATTATAGGGTCATCCTCATATCCTTTGGTCTGGGAATTTAACTCTTGTGATGTACTGTCTCCCGGAACTTTAGGGGCGTTTGCAATTATTGCTTTAAACTTGGACTCCATTAACTTTGTAATGTTGGTAGTAAAAGCTTTTGCATTGTTAAGGTTTTCCAAATTATCTACCTGAGTAGACTCTGTACCAAAGTTATATGCTACAATATGATAATCCCCAGGGGCTACACTTACCGTACCACCCTCTACAGGCAGAATAAAAGAGGCTCTTCTTGCTCCAGACTCTACATCATAGAACATAACCTCCATATATTCTGGCATTACGCCATTAACCTTATCACTAAACTCCTTATCCAAATCTGTATCAATCTCCATATCAAGATTCATATTGATTTGCATATTAAGATTAAGTTTAAGGTTAACCTTTGTACTAAGTTCATACAAATCCATACGGGTGCACCCTTGCATAACAAC
>JAFYMJ010000276.1 GCA_017556665.1 Bacteroidales bacterium | reverse complement strand
TAAGGCAATTATTCCATCCCCAAGGTGTTATCTCCTCCCCTTTTATCGGGACCATAAATTTCTCAATCCATCTGCATTGCTCCGCAAATTTGCTTGCCGAGACTGTAGGGACATAATTTACATCGCCATTGGCAAGACACATATCATGCTCTGGATTAAATACAACCATTAAAATTTATTGCTACATTGTTATGATATACTGACAAAAATAGTAATTTTACAAAAACATTACACTTTAACTATGAACAATATCTCATCTGCTGCTTTTACAGATACAAAACCCCACTACAAAATATTGGATGGACTAAGAGGAGTTGCAGCTCTAATTGTAATATGGTATCATATATATGAATGTTTTCCACCTGAGCTTCATATATTCGGACACGGATACCTTGCTGTAGATTTCTTTTTTATGCTTTCCGGGTTTGTAATTGGATATGCATACGACAGCAGATTGCAAACTGGCAAACTGGCCCTTAAAGGATTCTTTAAAAGAAGAATCATAAGATTGCACCCAATGGTAATTTTGGGTATAGTGATTGGTGCGGTTGCTTTCGTTATTCAAGGTGGAGTGCAGTGGGATGGGACAAAGGTTACAACCTCCGCCCTAATGATAGGGATGCTAATTGCAATGTTTATGGTTCCAGCTGTACCCGGCACATATCCGGAGGTTAGAGGCAATGGTGAGATGTTTCCGCTAAACGGGCCAACCTGGTCACTGTTTTTTGAATATTTGGCCAATATCTTTTATGCCATATTTTTACGCAGACTATCCACAAAATCACTGGCATTTTTTACAGCTGCAAGTGCAATTGGGTTGGCAACATTTGCAGTAATAAATCCTACAGGTTATGGTACACTTGGCGTTGGATGGACAATAGCAGACTACAATTTTCTTGGTGGTATACTAAGGGTAACATTCCCATTCTCTGCTGGATTATTGCTTTCCAGAGTATTTGAACCTGTAAAAATAAAAGGAGCTTTTTGGGTGTGCAGTGTTCTTCTTGCTGCAATATTGTATATACCGTTCATTGGGGAGTATGAGAATCCTATATACAATTGCATCTGGGAGGTTTGCTGCATTGCACTTATATTTCCACTTATAGTCTATCTTGGCGCATCCGGAAACACTACAGACAAGTTTTCATCGGGAATATGCAAGTTTTTAGGAGATATCTCCTACCCTCTTTATATAGTTCACTATCCATCTATGTATCTGTTCTATGCATACATAGGATTCCCCAACACATTCCGCACCCCATCTGAAACATGGATATGGCAAATAGTGTTGTTTGCAGGAAATATCATACTGGCTTACGCCGCACTCAAACTATATGATGAACCTGTAAGGAAATGGCTTAGCAAGAAATAAGATCACCAATTGTTGCCCCAACTACAGCTACAAGATCTTTAGGATTAATCTTAAGCTGCAGACCTCTTACCCCTGCACTTATATAGATATATTCAAAATCTGTGCAAGTGGAATGGATCCAGGTTGGGAAAGGCTTCTTCATTCCTATAGGACAACACCCTCCTCTAATATAACCTGTTAGGGGAAGGAGTTCTTTCATTAGAATCATTTCAACCTTCTTGTTCCCCGACAACTTGGCTGCCTTTTTTAAGTCAACCTCCTTATCTCCTGGGATAACACACACTATCAGACCTGTTTTGTCACCTCTTAGGACAAGGGTCTTGAATACCTGGGCTATATCCTCATTAAGCTGCTCTGCTATATGTGTAGCTGCAAGATTATTCTCATCTACAACATAAGGCACCAAAGTATATTGCACCTTTTTTACATCCAATATTCTTGCAACATTTGTTTTTGGTATCTTCATAACACATTAGAATGTTTTACACAATTCTACGCCTTGTGCAATTGCAGCCTCCACTTTACTTTCAATTTCTTTGTCAGAAGAGTAATCCAGATTCTCTGCCGACAATACATACAACTCCCCTAATCCCCATAATTTTGAAAGGGCCTTAATATAAGGGGTTGCCTGTTCTAAAGGGTCTCCTGTTTTAATGTTCATTCCCCTTGTTGTAATATAAAGGACCTTTTTAGCTTTACACAATCCAACACACTCTGTTTGTGTACTTGTAAAAGTAATATTAAAGAGTGATATGTTTTCAAAGAAAACTTTAAGGACACTTGGGAAACTCATATCCCAAAAAGGGGCTGCTATAACAAGTCTGTCTGCATTGGCCACTTTCTTTGCAAGATTTACATACAATTGGGGTACATAACCGTTATCCCTCTCCTTAAGGACATCTGAATTTACCCATTTGCAATCCAGTTCACCCATATTTACTGTTTCCACATTATACTTTTTAGATAGTGGTGCAAGCACACCATCTAAAATACGTTGAGTTCGGGACTCCTCTCTCATACACGCGTTTATTACAACAAGAGATTCCATATTAAAACTTGAATTTTGTCAAATATACAAGATTTTAAATATTGATTGCAAGAGAATACAAAAAAGGTGGCATGAGCCACCTTCCTGTTAATTGTTGTTGTTTGATTATCTTATTAAAAGGTTTTTACCCCAAACTTCAACATCATAATCCTGTGCAGAACGGCGGATAACCTCATATGCCTCTTCTCTGCCATACAAACCTTCAAAGAACATTCTCTGCTTGCCTACACCCGGAATATCCTTATAAGTTGTAAAATAGTGGATAAGTCTATTTGTAATTGCCTCTGGAAGATCTGATATATCTTTATATTGGCTATAAATTGCATCATTTCTTAGCACTGCTATAATCTTGTCATCTGCCTCATTATGATCCAATAATCTTATACCACCAATAGGAATTGCCTTAACAACAATATCACCATGAGTTACATCTTTTTCTGTAAGTACACAAATATCCAATGGATCGCCATCGCCCTTAATATCATCTCTACCCAAAACCTCCATTGTGCGTGCTGCCATATTTGTTGAACACAATGTACGAGGAAGAAACCCGTACAATGCAGGAACTATATTGGAGAATTTCTGTGGTCTGTCAATTGTAAGATATCCAGATACTTTATCAACTTCATATTTTACTGTATCTGTAGGTACAATTTCTATAAAGGCTGTAACCTCTTCTGGAGCATTGTCTCCAAGGGGAATTCCGTGCCAAGGATGCGATTTGTGTGATTGAATAATTTTCATAGTTCTGGTGAAGTTATTTCTTACAAATGTACAAAAATGTTTATATATTTGAACCCTCATTTGAACATTATAAACCTATTTTTGATGAAAAAAATTATATACACCCTTTCTGTTGTTTTTATGATTATGGCTAATGTAGCATATGCAAACAATAATGTTAAAGATGTAAAAGACATATACACAACAGAATATGCCAAAGAAATTGTTTATTTCCTAACTCAAAAGAAATTTATGGGCAGAGAGGCAGGGAAGAAGGCATCTCTACCTGTAATAAAATTCCTGGAAAATGAGTTTGCAAAAATAGGGTATGAAGTAATAAAGCAGCCTATTACAAGTGCAGACTTGTATGAGGCCAAGGGTGAGCCTAAAAAAGGGACTGTATATCCCAACATGATATATAACGTTATAGGTAAAATAGAGGGAAGTGATCCCAATAAAATAGTAGTTGTTGGTGCCCATTTTGACCATTTGGGTAAGAAGAAAGGTTTGGGAATCCACCCTGGAGCAGATGACAATGCATCTGGAATAGTAGCACTTCTGTCACTTGCAAAAATGATGAAAGCAACCGGCTGTACCCCTAAATATACAGTATTGTTCTGTGCATGGGACGGAGAGGAAAAAGGTTTGTTGGGATCCAGATATTTTGTGCACAACTGGTACAAGAACAGAACCCAGACAGATTCAATTGTCCACTATATGAATTTTGATATGGTTGGACGTACTGCAACTCCAGAGAACCCAACTGTAACATTTGCATGGAACAATAACTATCCGTATTTGTTGGATATTTGTAAAGAGGCACAAAAAGAGATTCCTGCTCCATTCAATGTTATTTTGGATGAGCGTAAAGGAGATGGTAAAGGTGGCTCAGACTATGCTCCATTCTCTAAAAAGGATATCCCTTTTATTGCATGGATGGAAGAGGAGCTTCACAGTGATTACCACAAGCCTACAGATACTCCCGACAAATTACATTGGGAGAAGCTTAAAAAAACAACCCTTCTAGCATACGGAATACTGGAAAGGTTGGTATTTTAATTATTCTTTAAAAACTCTTCGGCCAGAAGGATGCTGTCCATCTTACCAACATCCACAAGCTTGAGGTCCTTTGCAACATATCCTTTTATGTTGTACTTGTCTGCCATGTCAAGATAAAAGTCAATAATGGAAAAACGCTCTGGGTATGATTCCATTAAAGTAAGAACATAGGGACTAAGGATATGTATTCCGGCAAATGCATATTTTCTTAGATTATGCTTCTGCAAAAAGGCATTGTAATCAAAAGAAGATTTGTTAAGGGCATCTGTATTTGTTACACTTGCCCCTTGCGTAGGATCATCAACCTTTATATCTGCCTCCCTTCTCAAATATTCGTATGGAGATTTTACCTCTCCAGTAGAAAGGTTCATCCAAGCAACAAGGTTATTGGATGAATCAAACAACAGATATCTTGTTGTTTTTCTGTCACTCACCAGCACTGTAGCCAAAGGGGTATCTATTGAGATTGAGTTTGACATGTGGTAATCGTAGAAATCATCAAAATCAAGGTTTGACAAAATATCTACATTATGTACCATAAATGGCTCATTCCCCTTTAAATAATCTGCAGCATGCTTTATTGCACCACCTGTATTTCTAAGGAGATCAGATTCGTCGGAGAAGGAGATATTTATTCCAAAGTTCTTTTCCTGCTCTACATAAGCCCTTATTTTTTGGGCAAAATGGTGCAGATTTATTACAGCATCATTGTACCCGTATCTTTTAAGTTTTTTTATCAGATGCAACAGTAGTGGCTCGCCACAAATTGGCACAAGTGCCTTTGGAAGGGTATCTGTAATTGGTTTTAGACGGGAACCTATTCCCGCCGCAAAAATCATTGCTTTCATTGTTCCAAACAATTAGAATTCCTGCTCTATCCCTTGCTCTCTATGATACAATTTAATTGTAATGTTATATCTCTTTGCAAGATACTCTGCCAGATGCTGGGCACAATAAACTGATCTGTGCTGACCACCTGTACATCCAAAACAGAACATAAGATTTGTAAATTTGCGCTCCATATATCGTTTTACATGAACATCTGCCAAATCATATACATTTGTCAGGAACTTTGTTACTCCACCGTCTGCCTCAAGATAATCTATTACCTCTTTATCCAACCCTGTAAAGTGCTTGAAATGGTCATATTTGCCAGGATTGTCTATTGCTCTGCAATCAAATACATATCCTCCACCATTTCCGCTGTCGTCTGTAGGAATTCCTTTTTTGTATGAGAAGCTGAATATTCTCACCTCAAGTTTTTTCTCTGCCCTAAGATCAGAGAACTGTCTCATTTGGGTAAGTTCAGTAAGAATCTGCTGTACATACGGATACTCTGTAAAAGGTTCTGCAATAAGCTTTCTAAGGTTATCTATTGCAAACGGCACACTCTGTAGAAAATGTGGTTTTTTCTCAAAATATCCTCTAAAACCATACGCTCCCAACACTTGCATTGTGCGGAACAGTACAAACAATCTAAGTTTTTTGTCAAATACATCATTGGGAACATCTACATACTTTTTAAGGGCATCTTTGTATGTCTGAATAAGTTCCTCTTTAAGTTCAGATGAATAGTTTGCCTTTGCCTGCCAAACAAAAGATGCAAGGTCGTAGTAGAAAGGACCTTTTCTGCCTCCCTGAAAGTCTATAAAGTATGGCTCATTGTTTACAAGCATTACATTTCTAGCCTGAAAATCTCTATACATGAAAGTTTCTGCATGCTCACCCTCCAAAAGATCTTCTGCCATTTTTTGCATATCGTTATGGAGTTTGATCTCACTGAACTCTATTCCTGTTGTCTTTAGGAAACAATACTTGAAATAGTTAAAATCAAACCATACGTTTCTCTCATCAAACTCAGGTTGTGGAAAGCATATATTGTAATCCAACCCCTTGCCACCTTCAAACTGCAATTTTGGCAACAAGGCTATTGTCTTTTTAAGCAGAGTTTTCTCCTCTTCTGAATAATTGCCCGATTCCCTACCTGCAGAAATTGTATTGAACAAGGTCTGATCTCCCAAATCTTCCTGCAAATAAAAGAATTTGTCTGCACTTGCATATAAAACCTGAGGAACAGGCAGTCCCCTTAGCTTAAAATGCTTGGCAATCTCCATAAAGGCAATATTCTCATCAACATCCAAACCTTTTGCTCCAATAAGAGATATCCCCTCTCCAGATACTCTAAAATACCTTCTGTTGCTTCCGCTTGATGGCAATTCATATATCTGGGTTGGCTTTTGTCTAGTATATTGTTCAAAAAGTTGTTCTATCTGCTTCATATAGGTTTCTTTTATATTTTTATGTACAAAAATACTAAAAATAATGTACCTTTGTATTATTGGCAACATAACATTTAAATAAAATGATGGACATTAGTTATTGCTCGGACAAGTACCAATATACAATGGGAAAATCCTTTTATGATTTAGGTATGAGCAACAAGCGTGCTGTTTTCAACCTATTTTTCAGACAGGCTCCCGATAAAAACAACTGGGCTGTGGTGAGTGGAATTTCTGAATCTATTGAAATGATCAAAAACCTTGGCAACAAGGATGAGGCTTTCTTTGAGAAATTCCTTCCGGGGGAGAACTATAAAGAGTTCAGAAAATTCATAGCAAATGTAAAATTTACCGGCAATGTATATGCTATGAAAGAGGGAGAGATTGCCTTCCCTACCCAACCTATAATTACAATAGAAGCTCCTTTAATAGAGGCTCAAATTCTGGAAACTCCTCTATTGTGCATTATGAACCATCAGATGGCTGTTGCTACCAAAGCCAGCCGCGTTACAAGAAGTACAACCAAACCTGTAAGTGAGTTTGGATCTCGCCGCGCACATGGGCCGTGGGCTGCAACATACGGAGCCAAAGCTGCATGTATTGGCGGATGCGCAAACACCTCCAACATACTTACAAGCGTATTGTTTGACAACTTGAGTACAGGTACCATGGCCCACAGCTATGTAACTGCATTTGGTTCTACAATACAAGGTGAGCTTGAGGCTTTTAAAGCTTATATACAAACACACAAGAATGAGCCACTTATCCTGTTGGTTGATACATACGACACTTTAAAATGTGGAGTAAAGAATGCAATAAGGGCATATCAGGAGTGTGGAATTGACAACGATTACCAGTACGGCTTTGGTATAAGACTTGATAGCGGAGACTTGGCATACCTTTCAAGAAAATGCAGGGATATGCTGGATAAAGCAGGATATACAAATTGCAAGATATTTGCTACCAATGCTTTGGACGAGTACCTGATTACAGATGTAGAAAGACAGGATGCCAAAATTGATGCTTATGGTGTAGGTGATGCAATTGCAACCAGCAAACACAATCCTTGCTTTGGAAATGTTTTCAAACTGGTACAGATAGAAGATACACCTGTAATCAAAAGATCAGAGGATAAGATAAAACTAATTAACCCAGGATTCCAGGTTACATACAGAATTATTCAGAACGGCAAATTCAAGGCAGACATAACTTGTCTTAGAGGAGATGCCACCTGCAAGAAAATTGAATCTTGTGCAGAACTTCCAATCCAAAGTGAGTTTGACGAGACCCAATCAAAAGTATTCCCAGCAGGAAGTTACGGTTGGAAAGTTTTGCAGGAGCAGGTAATAAAAGATGGAGAGATTCTTTACAAAGACTCCCCTATTCCACTAAAGAGAGAATATTACCTTTCAAATCTTGCAAGTTTGAACGAAACAGAAAAACGTCTTATTAACCCTCACTACTATAAAGTTGACATATCAGATGAGCTTTATGATTTAAAAATGGGATTAATAAACAACATTATTAAAGAGATAAAAGAGTTTAACGAAAAATAGTTTTGCATAATTTTTGTACATTTGCCGCCTATATGCAAGGAAAAACATCTTACAAAAATAGGAATTGGTTTATAATCAACATTTTATGTGTTGTTTTATTCCTCACATCCTTCCCACACGGTTCAAATGCACAAAATATAGATTCGCTTAATCTGCAAAAGCCAGATTCATTGGTTACTGCAGGCATATCAACAGATACACTTGGAATTAAGCAATCAGACACTACTGCTTATATCAAACCTGATTCAGTAGATTTGGCAAAACTGGTAGAATTAAAGATTCAAGGTGAAGAAGAGTTGATTCAACAAATGTATGACTCACTATGGGTAGCCAGTGACTACAAACTTCTTCCCCTTGATTCTTTGAATCTACAAAACCTTGCATTCCCTCCAATTGTCTATACCAAGAAGGAATTAAAGAGAATGCATAGAGACAGCGTAAGGTTTAAAGTAGACAGTATTATAAGAAATACCCCAAGAGTACTTGACACTTACCTGTTTGATGACAGCACAAAATACAAGAGAATGTTCATATGGAAAACTGACCAATACTTTAATGATCAGACTATTATTCCATTAGATACAACATTCAATTACCACTACACAGAACTTCCATACCAAAGAGATGATGCAGGTGCCAACTATGTTGGAGTATCGGGTGGTGCAATGCAATATCATAACTACTTTAAGAGAGAACATTTAGAGGAATTCCCTTTCTGGGAGGTGTATCTGCCATACTCATACACACCAGAAAACATGCCTTTCTACAATACAAAAACTCCATACACAGAGCTTGCGTATTGGGGAACACTGCTTGCAAACAAACAGAAATCAGAGAATAATGTAAAGTTCCTGCATACACAGAACCTAACTCCATCTTTCAACGCAAATGTAATTTACCAAAGATATGGCTCAGAAGGTGAATTGACCAAGGAATCAACTGACAACAGAACGTTTGCCCTTACTGGCAACTACATTGGTAAAAAATATGTTGCACAAGGTGGATACATATACAACAAGGTTAAAAGGACAGAAAATGGAGGTATTACAGACCCTTCGTGGGTATTGGATACCCTTGTAGACACTAAAATAATACCAGTAGTCCTCAACAATACTGCTGGTAATATCTTAAAAAGGAATACTGTATTCCTTACCCACTCATACAGTTTCAAATTCAGAAAAAAGGAAAAAGATTCGTTGGGTGTAGACTCAATAAAGATATCTGATGGAACAAGGGCATTCATTGGTCACTCTTTTGACATGTCAATATACTCAAAGAAATATATAGACAACATTGATTTGGGTGATTCACTTGCCAGGGCATTGTTCAATAACCAGTTCTATATAAACCCAACAGAGAGTGCAGATTCAAACAGAGTGTTCAAACTTGAAAACAGAGTATTCCTTAGTCTGCAACCGTGGGATAAGAATGCAATAATCTCAAAATTGGATGCCGGAATAGGCCATCAGTATATATCATACTATGGATTTGAGCCTCAACATTTCTTAACAGGCAACTCTACCACCAACTACAATAATCTATATATGTATTTTGGGGCAAAGGGTTCATTAAAGAAATATTTTGGGTGGAATGCCATGGCAAGGTATGACTTTATGGGATATACCCAAAATGATCTTATGGTTAACGGAAACATCAGATTCTCTTCATATCCCAAAAAACTTAAACAGGGAATACACCTTACAGCCGGTATAACAGTTTCTAATAAGAGACCTGGATATTTCTACAATAACCTTTATACAAACCACTACTGTTGGGATAATGATTTTGGAAAGACAACCGAAACAAAGGTAGAGGCAAAATTCCAAATTCCATATGCCAAGTTTGAGGTTTTCTTTGGGTACTCATTGCTTAACAACAATGTTTATTTAGACAGTTTGTCTGCTGCCAGACAAAATACCTCAACTATGAGTGTTATAACTGCATACCTTAAAAAGGACTTTAGATTATGGAAGTTCCACTTTGACAATAAAGTGCTTTTCCAACACTCATCTAACCAGGAGGTATTGCCACTGCCTATGTTATCATTGGATTTAAGATATTATCTTCAGTTCTATCTGGTTAAGAATGTATTGAATGTACAGCTTGGAGCAAATGCAATATTTGCCACCAAATATTATGCTCCAGGATACAATCCTGCACTTGGCATGTTCTATAACCAAAGAGAAGAGGAGATTGGAGGAAGTCCAAATATAGATATATTTCTTAACCTCCAATGGAAAAGGGCATGTATATATGTCAAATATATAAATGCAGGAAAAGGATGGCCTACAGGAGATTATTTCTCTGCATACAGATACATTAAACCTCAGAAAGCACTTAAATTTGGTATTTTCTGGCCATTCTACATAAAATAACTTTAAATGAAGAAAATTTGGAGAAATAAATATTTCCAATATTCTGTCTCATTTACTGTAGCATTACTGTTCTTTCTTGTCCCTAATTGGGAAGAAGAGAGGTATAGCGTTCCCAAATCGGTAATGTTTAGTGGAGATACTCTAACATGTTCTGTTATGTTAGAACACTCTTTACGCACCAAAGGCCATTCAATGGGATACCTTTTTGCACTTATGCAAAAATTCTCTGATTACAAACAATGCACCATTAATATATCTCCAAACAAGAGTGAGCCTATGTCCCAATGGGTTGAACTCTCTACAGGAAAAACGCAGATACTCATTCTTAACGGGAGAACAGACAGCGTTCCAAATATATTCCAGGATATTGTAGTTGCAAGTATGCCCCTTAATGATAACGATGATGTATGTGTTGTAAAGAAAGAGAATTACAGCATTATCCAGGACCTGAATTTATGGCTGACCCATTTTAGGCTCACCGACGAATACAACCAGCTTCAGAATGATTATTTTAAAAAGTACAGGATTAAAGGTGTCCTTGCAAGAACAATCTCCAACAGGATAATCTCGCCATACGATGATTATGTAAAGAAATATGCCAATATATTAGGCTGGGACTGGAAACTGATTACATCTTTAATGTATCAGGAATCCAAGTTCAAACTTGGTCTTATGTCACACAGAGGAGCAGTTGGCCTTATGCAGATAAAACAAGAGGTTGCTACCAAATTTGGCATTGACAATATATATGATCCCGAATCAAATATAAAAGCTGGAATAATGCACCTTGCAAGACTTGAGAAAATGTACAGAAAAATGGGTGCAGACTCCACCAACCTAAAAAGGCTCACTCTGGCTGCATACAATTGTGGCGAAGGGCGTATGGAAGATTGTATGGAACTTGCCAGACAAAGCAATATGAATCCTCTGGAATGGAGCAACATTGTTAAAGTAATACCTCTTTTAAGAGATAAAGAGTATTACACCAAAGAGTATATAAAATTAGGACGCTTCAACGGCAAAGAGACACTGAGATTTGTAGAAGACATTATGCAGAGATATAATGAGTACTGCAACATTATAATAGAGTAAGCTACTTTGCTCTCATTGTTTTTGCCGGTGATATCTTAGATATAAAGTAGCAAGGCAATACAAGCAACAGTGTAATAAGGGCAAAAGCCAGAACATTTACAGCAAACACCTCCACTACCCCTATGCTTATTGGGACAGAACTTACAAAATAATTGTCGGGACTAAGAGGGATAAAATTATATTTTGCCTCAAGCAGACAGAACAGCAGGGCAACTCCATTTCCCCAAACCATTCCTTTTATTACAATAAAGGCACCTTGCAGAAGGAATATTTTGGCAACCTGCCTGTTTGTCATTCCAAGAGCCTTAAGGAGCCCAATATGCTGCACCCTCTCAAACAGAAGTATCAACAGGCCAGATACCATATTGAACCCAGCCACAACAATCATAAGTGTAAGGATAATAAGGACATTCAAATCAAGAAGATGCAACCAGTCCCTTAGTACATAAAACCTCCTGTGCAGAGTTGTTATGCTCACCGACAAATCATTCTCTGTACTGAAAGAGTACATTATATCATTTATCTGATCCACTCTGCTATTGAGTTCATCCTCATCCCTTGCCATGGTAACGTCATTATCCTTAAAGAATACCTCAAATCCAGATACTCTGTTATTCCATTTGTTAAGGATGTTTATATGCCTTATATCTGCCAATGCAAAATATTTGTCTACCTGTTCAAGCTGGGCATCAAATGTTCCCACCAATGTAAATCTTCTAACCTTAACCTCATCCCCTATAAAGTAGGCTGTTACCTTATCCCCAACATTATATTGCATCATATCTGCCAATCTTTTGGAGATAATAATCTCTTCAGATGCCCTTTTGCCTCCAAACGCAGGTACACGTCCCTCTACAAGGTGATTTTTGTAAAAATCTGTATTATAAGTTGAATCTACACCTTTAATTACCAAACCTGATATCTGGTTATCTGTTTTAAGGATACCCTGCTTATAGGAAACAGGAAAAACATTCTCTACAAAAGACAACTCCTCTATTCTACTTTTGTAAGACAAATCTGCATTTATTGGATTAACCGTATTAATGATATCCTCCCCCGGTGTGGTAAGAACTATGTCTGCTGCAAATCCCCTTGCTTTTTCTGCAATCTGGAATCTGAATCCATTGGCAACAGCTATTGCAATAATTATTACACAAATACTTATGGCTACAGAAACAACAGATATAACCCGGCTTGTATTACTCAACTTGCCGCTTTTATCTGCCTTTGACGCTAGTCTGCCAGCTAAAAAAATATTTGTATTCATTTGCATTTACTAAAATGTTGCCTAAATTTGTGCTTGCTAATGCGGAAATAGCTCAGTTGGTAGAGCACTAGCTTCCCAAGCTGGGGGTCGCGGGTTCGAACCCCGTTTTCCGCTCCAAAGAGGTTAATGGATGTTAACCTCTTTTATTTTTTACACTACACAAAAATACATAAAATACATATAATTGCATATCTTTGCCACAAGATAAAACAGATATGGAAAAAGAACTTGAATACTACAATAAATTTGAAGACTCTCTTCAACTTGAACTGCTTAAACTCTGTAATTCTATAGGGATGCTTGACCAGACCCTTGCAGAGAGTGACGACATTACAGAAAAATGGAATGATTATGCAACTCCATATATGTCTGATGCAATTGGAGAAATAAACGACTACCCAGAAGTTACAATTGCATGGCCCGCATATATGGGTATGGCTGTTGCATGGTGGTGGGACAAAGACTGGCTGGCAAATATGGACCAACCCTATACCGCATTTTACGGCAAAGAGGGATACGATGATATGGATGACCACATTATGGCCAACATTCTTGGTTACGAGTTCAACGGAGAAATTGACAAGAAATTCAGGAGCACACTATTCTCTTGTGCAGAAAAGACAATTTCAATTATAATGAAAGAAGATGTGGAACCAGGCTCAGAAAAAGCATTCTACATTCTGGCAAGAGCCATGAAGGTAATGTATAAGATTGGAGCTGCTCTGCAACTTAAACATATGGGATATAAATACACAAAAATGGGGAACTGATAAATTCCCCATTTTTTTATAAACTTAATTTATCCAATGTCAGTTTTACCAAATCCCTTACCATAGGTTTGTAATCTGGATTTGCCCCTTTGTGATACCTGTTGGCAATAATACAACACACTGTACCACCTTTATGACCAAGTTTTTTTGCAAGTCCGGCCAATGCAGATCCCTCCATCTCAAAGTTGGTTATCCTGTAATCTTCAAATCTGAACTTTTCAAATCTCTCCAACATATCAGGCATAGCCAAAGGAACTCTTAACACTCTACCTTGTGGTCCATAGAATCCTGATGCCGAAATGGTTACACCTTTATGAGTGCAGTCTTTAAAAAGGTCAACAAGTTCATCTGCAGCCTTTATGAAATAAGGTCTAGGCAAATTCTCATCCCAATTGACATCCCTAACAAAAGCCTCCTCCATCTCTTTATAGGATACCTCATCTCTGTTTGCATACCAGTTCAACAGGCCATCAGCACCCAAAGAGATATGAGAAAAAACATAAGCACCCACAGGAATATCTGGTTGAATGGAGCCAGAAGTGCCAATTCTTAAAATTCTAAGGCTCTTAAGCTCCTTTTTAACCTCTTTTGTATCAAAATCAATATTAACCAGAGCATCCAGCTCGTTCATTACAATATCCAGGTTATCGCAACCTATACCGGTAGACAAAACAGTCATTCTTTTACCATTGTACACACCAGTACAAGAGACAAACTCTCTGGACTCTCTTTTAAACTCTATTGTCTGAAAGAAAGAAGAGACCATATCTACCCTGCCAGGGTCACCAACAAGAATTACAGTGTCGGCTAACTCTTCTGGTCTTATGTGAAGATGAAATATTGAGCCATCACTATTTATGATAAGCTCAGATGCTCCAATTGTTGCCATATTATTTTTTCTTTTTAATCTGGTTTACCTTTTTAGAAATGTCTCTTAAAGAATTTGATGACTGTACCAACAACTCATCTTTCTTAATTCCTCTAAAAGCCATGACTGTAAAAATGAATGCTATAACTGGGAATACCGCAGAAATTGAATGTTTAACCCCCTCTACTGCTGTAAAGAACATATAAAGTATCCATCCCTGATAGCACAATAGTATAATCATATTGTAAACACAAACTCTCATTTGTCTTATTCTGTTCCTGTACAGGAATATAGATATAAAAGAGAGAATGAAAGTTACAATTGTAAATACCTTAAATGGAAGATATTGCATATAAGTTAAAGACTCTGCTCCATAAAAGAAGTCTTTAAAAAACATTGAAAATAACAGACCTGCTGCTCCTAGCAAGTACAATGATTGAACTCTTTGTATCATATCTTTTTTAAATTTTTATTCTTCTTCAAGACAATATTTCTTAATTACAGTATAGGCATCAGAAACGCCCAACTCACCTGCCTTGCTCAAGTCAAGGCAACCTTTCTCATTATCCTTAAGGTAAATCAGAACCAGACCTCTGTTAAAGTATGCCTCTGCAAGTTTAGGATAAAGTTCAAGTGCCTTGGTGTACTGGTTTATTGATTCAGGCAAGTCTCCCGACAAACAGTACAAGTTACCCAAATTATAGTAGACAAACGGGAAATCAGGATAAAGGTTCATTGCTTTTGTCATATCGTGTATTGCAGGAGTATAGTCATAACTCATGCTACCCCTGTCATGAACCCTTGCCCTTGCGGCTCCGGAATTATCCAGAGTAAGAATCTGCACATTACTCTCTATTGACGATATAAAGTCAATTATCTCTGATTGAAGTGCACCTCTGTTAATATAATAGAATGTCTGCTCTGGCTCCTTTTCAATTGACTTGTCATAATACTCAAGTGCAGAGTTGAACCTGTTGTCTTCTGCCTCTATAATACCTTTTGCAAAATTAAGTTTTGCCAACTCTGCCTCAGATAAAGATTTATCTGCCAACTTTCTCTCTATTTCCTGCAAATGCATTGATGTATTTAGCTCATAACCCTTTTTGGCAGCAGAAAGTTCTATTGGAATATCTACCTTGGCTACAAAACTGTCCATTGCCTTGGACTCATATGGGTTATCCAAAGCCATAATTTCTTTATCGGGATTCTTAATATTAAACTTATACAGAGGCTTTAGCCTTATATCCACATCTCTGTGCTGCAAAAGTTCATTATTGAAATCCTGCTTGGCAAACTCTCCATCCAAAGAGATTAACTTATCATACTTCTTGGTTGTATCTGCAAACATTGCCCTGCCAAGACTATCCTTTGTCTTCTGATAGTACTCAGCAATTTTTCTTTTTGCAATTTTTGAATCCTGCTCTGCAGATGTGTATTGTCCCAACTGAGATTTTGCATATGCCCTGTTCATATATGCCTTTGCAAAATCTGGGTACAGAC
>JAFYMJ010000275.1 GCA_017556665.1 Bacteroidales bacterium | reverse complement strand
CTTATAATTTTAAATACAAGGTTGCCTCAATGCATAACTGCACTGTTGGCTGGTGCAGGACTGGCAATAAGCGGATTGTTGCTGCAGACGCTGTTCAGAAATCCATTGGCCGGGCCATCAATCTTGTGTATTAGCGATGGAGCAAATCTGGGTGTTGCAGTGGTAATGCTTTATTGTGGCGGCATGTTGGGAAGTTTTAAAGGTGGAGCCTATTTTTCAATGATTATAGCTGCGCTTATTGGCTCATTGGCTGTACTGTCAATAATAATTTATTTCTCAAGAAAAGTAAAGAGCAGCGTTATGCTGCTGATTATTGGTATTATGATTGGATA
Organism: Bacteroidales bacterium; assembly: GCA_017556665.1. Taxonomy (GTDB): domain Bacteria; phylum Bacteroidota; class Bacteroidia; order Bacteroidales; family UBA932; genus Egerieousia. The sequence goes on along the minus strand of JAFYMJ010000275.1, from coordinate 4,116 downwards.
CCTTGCATCATCTGTAATATCAATTCTCAACTACCACGCAGCAGCAGACAAAGTGCATCAGTATGTTATGTGGGGAATGGGAGATTTTACTAGTGTATCAATTGAAAAACTTCCATATTTTGCAACCTTTACAATTATTGGTCTTGTATATGCAGTAATGCTTATAAAACCTCTTAATGCATTATTGCTTGGTGAGATGTATGCTGCCAATTTGGGTGTCAAGATAAAGAGTGCCAGACTTTCAATCCTTCTTTGCACAGGTATCCTTACAGCTGCAATTACAGCATTCTGTGGTCCGGTATCTTTTATTGGATTGGCTGTTCCGCATGTTGCAAGAATGGTACTTGGAACATCCAACCACAAACATCTTGTTCCAATTACAATTTTGAGCGGTGCCTGTATTGCAATGCTTTGCAATATGCTTACAATTATACCTGGCAGCAGCAGCCTTTTGCCGTTGAATGCAGTTACTCCAATAATTGGAGCTCCAATAATCATATATGTAATTATAAACAGAAAGAACCTGCAATATTTCAATTAGTCCATGAGCAAAGCAAACAAACATATAGCTTTTAAAACCAATGAACTTACAATTGGATACCACACAAACAAGGGTAACAAGATTGTACATTCAAATGTGAATCTGACCCTTTACAGTGGCGAGGTTACATGTCTGCTTGGACTTAATGGAGCCGGAAAATCAACTTTGCTTAGAACATTATGCGGATTTCAGCCTCCACTTAAGGGAAATGTAATGCTAAGGGATAAGACTCTTGCTGAATATTCACAAAGTGAATTTGCAAGGGAGGTTGGAGTAGTCTTAACAGAAAAAACAAATGCAGGCGGCATTTCTGTATATGAACTTGTATCATTTGGAAGGCATCCATATACAGGATTCTTTGGCACATTGCAGGATAAAGACCACAGAATTATAGAAGAATCGTTGCACGCAGTTGGAATATATCATAAAAGAGATAATTATGTTTCTGAACTTTCTGATGGAGAGAGACAAAAGGTAATGATAGCCAAAGTTCTTGCCCAGGAGTGTCCTATAATTGTCCTTGATGAGCCAACAGCTTTCCTTGATGTTACATCCAGGATTGAGACAATGGTTCTCCTTAGAAAACTTGCTCACCAACAGAACAAAGCTATTGTTCTCTCTACTCATGATATTGATTCTGCAATCCAGATGGCAGATAACCTATGGCTCCTTTCCAAAGAGAAAGAGGTAAAGTGCGGTGCCCCAGAAGATTTGATTCTTGACGGTACAATAGGTGAGTTTTTCAGTAAGGAGAATATTATATTCGACAAATCTACAGGCAAGCTGAATGCTGCTATTCCTTGTTCGTATCCAATTGGAATAGAGGGAGATTTCCAGACATCATACTGGGTGGGAAATGCCCTTGTAAGAAACGGATTCACCCCATCGTCAAGACAGGAAAACGGGTATAATATAACCTGTATTGCTCCAAACAATATAGAGCTTGTTACTCCCGACAATAAAACAAAAAAGGCAACTTCCGTTGCCCATTTATGTGAAATCATAAAAGATTTTATTCAGCCATTGGCATAAAACACATTGGAGTGTAGTCCTCTATCAATTCCGGATGGAAAATATGAAGCAAATCTGCCAGAATTATATCGGGATGAATAGAAATACACTCATAATAAGGGGTATGTGTTGTATTGCATGTATAAATTTTCTTCTCTCTAAAAGGTTTGAACATTTCATATGGCTTATACTCCGCTTTTAAATCTGAATATGTCATTGCCCTTTTCATATCATATTTAAACAGCCATATATCTGCGTTTACCCCTTTATCCAGCACTGTTTCAAAAGAATACGGAACACTACCAGTATTTCTGTCACAATCAAAGATATAGTCTGCACCAGCATCTTTATACATCTGGGCAACATAACTTGCACCTCCTGGAATAAACCACGATGATCCATATTTTCTCTCGGCTATAAGTTTTGGTCTGTACTCCACCCCTTCTGCCAACGATTTGTAATAATTGTACTTTTCTACCTTTGCCCTAAAAATTGAATCCGCCAGCTCCCTTTTCCCAGTTAAAAGGCCATGTATCTTAATCCATTCAGCCCTCCCTAAAGGGTGGGTCTCCATATAGTCAGCTGCTTCAAAAATAGGAATACCCAATTTCTCTGCCTGACCATAGCCTCCATGTTCAAATGGAGAAACAATTATAATCTCCCCCTCCACTTCCATTATCTTCTCAATATTTGGAGCTGCAGCCAAACCACAGTCTGCAATGGTTCCATTGGCCACAAGTTCCTTTGATTTTGGAGATGTAAGATATTCCGATTCACATATACCTGCAATAGAAGATAATGCATTAAGATATTCAAAGACAGCAACATGCACTGTTGTGTACATAATTGCATTTTTTACTGGCACCTTAATAATGGTACCATCAGGCAAATTATCGGGCAGGGGCTTTTCTCTGTCTACAATTACATAACTCTGCAATGTCTTGGTTGAATCCCATGGATCAGCAACAGAGAGAACAGTATAATTGTCAAAATTCATTATTTCAAAACCTTTGGCAAACAAAATTGACTCTTTTGCTCCCAGTGTTGCTTCTGGCAAGCTATTCTGCCCCCCATTACAAGAGGACAGAACAACTAAGCCATTGAGCAAAATATATAGCAGAAAATTTTTCATCAATTTTATTGTCTTTCTAATTTGTATTCATGCATAAAACATATCTTGGTTGGATTTATCGCACCTGAATCAAATACATCAAGAACATTACCCTCTGGAGAAAGCACATAAACATCACCATTGCTCACATAATCTGAGCTTCCTATATAGATTTTTCCTGTATTGGGGTCAGAATTTATACAATATCCGTTTGGCACCTCGTTAGTATTGGTAAATTCACCCAATACTGTATCTGTATATGTGTCATATGCCAGATATTTGATGGTCTGATTCCAGTTTGAATCATATGTGGAACTTATGATATAAGCTACTCCACCAGCCCCAATTGTAATTTCTGTTGGCTGCAGATGTGGTATTGCTGTTATCTGGTCTGTATTGGTATCTATCTTGTAAAGCTGGGCAGGTATATCTGCATAATTGCCATTGCACACCACATATACAACTCTATTTAAAGTCTCACATACTTGCTGAGGATTTACACCAACTTGCAATGTTTTTATAACCTCGAATTTTTTTGCATCTATCACAGACACAGTATTTCCATACGCTGGATTGTATCCATCTGAATTTGCTACATAGATTTTTCCATACACACATGCAATTCCTTCTGGCATAGGTCCTACCTGAACTGTCTCTACACTAAAGTCTGTTGTATCAATTGCCCCAACATACCCCTCCATAAATGTTACGTAAACTTTGTCTGATTCACAATCCAATTTTCTTGGAGAAAGGTTTGCAGAACTGCCTGCGACCTTTATCTCTTTTATTATCTTACCTTTTAAATCGGTAACAAATATCACAGATGAACCTGTTACTGCAATATACATTTTTGATCCGTAAATCAACATATCGTTTGCAGTATCTCCAAGTTGCTTTCCGTTTGCATTAAGGAAAACATTTGGGACCACCTCTTTATTGTCGGGATTATAAAATGTTACCTCTGAATTATTTGCACCCCAATCACCCTCATTCAAGACATATACACCTTTAGTTATATGCTCTCCTGAATAAGACTGATCATAATCTTCAAAACAAGAAACTGCTGTTACAGACAAAAAAACTGCAGAAAAAACTAATTTTATAAAACTTTTCATAGCTGAGAAATTAGACGTTAAACATTTTTAATAATTGAACTTTATAGTGGCCCTAAAGGATCTTCCTGGCATTGGATAATATTTGATAACCTCATACTGCACATTGCCAACATTCATACACTCAACTTGCACACTCAGTTTTACACACTTTAAATCAAATGTTTTGTTTAAAGATACAGTGTGCTCTACATACCCTCTTATAAGGTTTCCCAATGTATTCTGGGCAAGGGTATAGCGGTTTCTTACAACACTCATGATATATCCGCAATCAACCCATTTTGTAGAAAGAGTTGCAGATACATTTCCACTGTGCCTAGGGGTATAAGGTATCTGGTTTT
>JAFYMJ010000274.1 GCA_017556665.1 Bacteroidales bacterium | reverse complement strand
TTCAGGCTTCTTAAAAAAATCAGAAGAGATTGTAATAACCTGAGCAGTTGCAGACAGATGTGCAACTATTGCCAATAAAAGAATAACCAGCCTTTTCATTGTTTTGGTTTGATATTTGTTCTTAGATATTCTATGCTAATTTTATGTATGCAAAATTAAAGCCACTCGTTTGGATGTATTTATATTTTTTATAATTTTGCTCTTTATATTCAATTGAAATAATTAATTACTTAATAATCAGACAATGAAAAAACAAATTAAAATTTTTGTAATTGCTGCTTTTGCTCTACTTTTTGGCAGCAATGTTATTGCACAAGATTTAAGTCAAGCTGGTGAGTTGTACAACAATGCTGCAACTGCACTTAACGAGGGTAATTCTCAAGTTGCATTAGATGGTTTCAAACAAGCTCTTGCAGCTGCAGAGGCATTAGGAGAGGAGGGTGCTGCTCTTGCTACTGATTGTAAGAATATAATCCCTAAAATTTACATCCAACTAGGTAAAGAGGCTGCCAGCAATAAAGATATGGATAAAGCAGCTGAGCTACTTGGCCAAGCAAACAAACTTGCTACAGAGTATGGTCAAACTGAGGTTGCTGCAAGTGCAAAAGAGACTTTAACACAAGTTCTTATTGCAGATGGCAACTCTCTATTGAACGAGAAAAAATACGCAGAGGCTATTGCTTCATACACTAAAGCTACTGAACTAGATCCTGCCAATGGTGTAGCATACTTAAGAATTGGTATGTGTAAAGGTGCGTCTGGCGACGAGCAAGGTGCTATTGAGGCATACAACAAAGCTGCAGAGAATGGCCAAGAGGATAACGCTAAGAAACAAATGGGTAACATCTACGCTAAAAAAGCTGTAGCATGCTACAAAGCAAAAGACAATCAAGGTGCAGTTGATGCTGCTGTTAAAGCTTCTGAGTATGGTAACAGTGCTGCTGCAAAAGTTGGTGGTATCTGTGCATTCAACCTAAAGAAAAATGATCAAGCTATTAGCCTATTGGAGCCTCTAGCTGGTCCAGATGCAAAAACTAACGACGTTAAATATTATTTGGCAAGAGCTTACGAGGCTAAAGGTAACAATGCTAAAGCTTGTACATACTACAAAGCTGTTGCTTCTGATGCTAAATACAAAGCTTTTGCAGATAGCAAAATTGGCACACTATGCAAATAGAGCTTGAGCTACTTGCTCCGGCAAAAAATAAAAGTATCGGCATTGCAGCAATAGACTGCGGTGCCGATGCTGTATATATTGCCGGTCCTAAGTTTGGTGCACGTGAGGCTGCGGGCAACACAATAGAAGATATAGCCCAACTTGCTGCTTATGCCCATAAATATGGGGCAAAAGTATATATGGTGGTAAATACCATATTATACGACAACGAGTTGCAAGAGGCCAAACAATCTATAATTGATGCCTACAATGCAGGATGCGATGCCATTATTATCCAAGACTTGGGGCTGTTGATGATAGATTTGCCTCCTATTGAACTTCACGCATCTACCCAAACAAACATAAGGACCGTAGAACAGGCCAAATTCCTGGAATCTTTGGGTTTTGGCCGATTGATTCTTGCCAGAGAATTAAGCACAAAACAAATTAGAGAGATTAAAGAGTCTACTAACACAGAGCTTGAATCGTTTATACATGGTGCCCTATGCGTAAGCTATAGCGGACAATGTTATTTGAGCCAGAAGATTACAGGCAGAAGTGCAAACAGAGGGTGTTGTGCTCAAGCTTGCAGATCTGATTACTCTTTGATTGATGCAACTGGTGAACTTGTTAAAGATTCCAATGGAAAGCCTTTGGTTAAGAATCAGCCTATTTTATCACTTAAAGACCTTAATCTTAGCAATAAGATTCCTCAGGTAATAAAATCTGGCATCACCTCTTTTAAAATTGAGGGAAGATTAAAGAATGAGTCGTATATAAGGAACATTGTTCTGCACTACAGAAGGATTATAGACAAATTCATATTGGAGAACAACGGCTACTGCAGGGCTTCATTGGGTGTATGCACAGGTGGTTTTACAACCAATCCATATCTTACATTCAACAGGGGATACACAGAACTTTTTATTGACTCCCAAAGAGGAAAGTGGAACAGCAAAGATGGAGCGAAATATCTTGGCGAGTTCATAGGAAATGTGACTTCTTGCGGAACAAACAAATACGGACAACTTACATTCAACTACAAGTTGTCGGGAAAACAAGAACCCATAAACAACGGAGACGGACTTTGTTTTGTTACTCCTGGTGGAGAGATTTACGGAGCAAGAGCCAACACCACCAATGGGAACACTGTTGCAACAACAGAGAAACTTACAATTCCTAAAGAGAGCAAGATTTTTAGGAACTTTAACATCTCTTTTGAAAAGAGCATAGAAAAGAATCCTCCTAAAAGGACAATTTTTGCGGATATTGCCTTTATCCAGCAACAGGAGCAGTACACAGCTGTGGCCAGACTGGAGAATGGCATAGAGGCAAGTTATACAATAGCAGAAAAAGGGGAGGTTGCCAATAACCCTCAACTTGCAAAGGAGAACATAATTAAGCAATTGGGCAAAACAAGCGACCACTTCTGCTTTACAGTAACTGATATTGATGTTGCAGAAATTCCTTTCTTCCCTGCCAGTGTCCTTAATAATGCAAGAAGGGAGCTGGCTGCATTGCTACACGCAAAAATTGAGAACGAATCAAAAGAGAGACGTTTGGCTAAAGGGGAGTGGTTTGTAAAGAACAAACAGGAGAAACTTTCAAAACTGTTTGAATCTGCAGATGCTGTTTCCACTAAAAACTTATCTTATCTGGCAAACTGTTCCAACAATTTGTCAAACACTTTATATACAAAACTTGGTGCAAAGGAGATTTCTCCTGCATACGAACTTGAGCAGGCCCCTGCTGCAGAACTTATGCGTACAAAATACTGCATAAAATATGAACTGGGACTTTGCCCTAACTTTAAGGCCAAATGGAGCTTGGACAAGAACTATAAAAATAACATAGACAAAATAAAATTTACTCCACCTTTATA